>JAFEEP010000397.1 GCA_018241045.1 Pseudomonadota bacterium
CAGCGGGATCACCATCGCCTGCCTATCGGCCTGGCCGGGTGTTGGCGGCACGCTCTGGCTGAGGGCCACGGTTGCTGTTCCATCGGCGTGGGCCAGTCGCGCCTCGATGCGCGGGGTCCCGGACTGCGAATACCACAGCCGAAACTGGGCAAGGTCGATCCCCGCCCCGTCCTCGATCGCGCGCACGAAATCCTCGCAGGTCGCCGCCTCGCCATCGTGGCGATCGAAATAGAGGTCGGTCCCCCGGCGGAACCGTTCCACCCCCACCATGGTCCGCATCATGCGGATCACCTCGGCCCCCTTGTTGTAGACCGTGGCAGTGTAGAAGTTCGATATCTCCTGATAGGAATCAGGCCGGATCGGATGCGCGAGCGGCCCTGAATCCTCGGGGAACTGGGCCGCGCGCAGCACGCGCACATCCTCGATCCGCTTGACCGCCTCAGACCCCATGTCCTGGCTGAACAACTGGTCGCGCAGCACGGTGAAGCCTTCCTTCAAGGAAAGCTGGAACCAGTCGCGGCAAGTTACCCGGTTGCCCGACCAGTTGTGGAAGTATTCGTGCGCGACCACCCCCTCGATCCCGTCATAGTCCATGTCGGTCGCGGTATCGGGATCGGCGAGGATGTAGCGGGTGTTGAAGACGTTGAGCCCCTTGTTTTCCATCGCCCCCATGTTGAAGTCCGACACGGCGACGATGTTGAACAGGTCGAGGTCATATTCGCGCCCGAACGTGTCCTCGTCCCACTTCATCGAATCCTTGAGCGCCTGCATCGCGTGGTGGGTGCGGTCCTGGTCGCCTTCGCGGACCCAGATGTTGAGATCGACCTTGCGGCCCGACATGGTGGTGAAGCTGTCATTGTTGGCGACCAGATCGCCCGCAACCAGCGCGAACAGGTAGCTCGGCTTGGGCCAGGGATCGTGCCACTGCGCCCAGTGCGTCCCGTCCGCATCCTCGCCGCTCGCCACGCAGTTGCCGTTCGACAGCAGCACCGGGAACATCGCCTTGTTCCCGTTCATCCGCACGGTGTAGGTCGAGAGTACGTCGGGCCGATCGGGGTGGAAGGTGATGCGCCGGAACCCTTCGGCCTCGCACTGGGTGCAGAGCATTCCGTTCGAGGCATAGAGCCCCATCAGTTGCGAATTGGCGGCAGGGGCGATCCGGGTGACGATGGTTAGTTCATGCGCCTCGCCCGGCAGGTCGACCAGCAGGTCGGCCCCGTCCATTCGCCAGGCGTTGCTGGGCAGGCCATCGACCGCGACCGATTCGGCGGTGAGGCCATCCCCGGCGAGGCGCAGCGTGTTCGCCCCGCTCCCTGCCGGATTGCGGCTCACCTGCAGCCGCGCCTCGACCCGCGTATCATCAAGCCCGAGCGCGAAATCGAGCGCGACCTGCGGCACCAGCCAGGCGGGCGGCTGGTAATCCTCGCGCCGGATCGTGACGGGAGCGGGCGGCGCGGCAAGCGCCGTTTCGGCTTCGGAGGGTCTGCTGGCGATATCCATCACGCCAGCTTAGCGGCTGCGCTTCCGATTGCCAGCGGGGCGGTCTAGGGAAAGCGGCAATGCAGCGCATTTTCATCTTTGGTCTGGGTTATTCCGGCAGCCGGATCGCCACGGCGTTCGCGGCGCAGGGGTGGGAAGTTCTCTCGACCGGGCGCGAGGGCGCGTTGCGCTTTGACGACGCCGCAAACGTTCGGCTGGCGCTGGCCGACGCCAGCCAGGTGCTGTCTTCGATTCCGCCCGATGGAACGGGCAGTGATCCGGTGATCGAGGCCTATGGCGATGCGCTGGTCGGCAAGGCGCTGGTCTATCTCTCCTCGACCGGGGTCTATGGCGACACCGCCGGGGCATGGGTCGATGAGAGCGCGGCTGTTGGCATGGGGCGCCGCACCGCGCGCTCCGAGGCGGACGCCGCCTGGCTGGCGCGTGGGGCACGGGTGCTGCGTCTGCCGGGGATCTATGGTCCGGGGCGTTCGGCGCTGGAGCGGGTGCTGGGCGGCGCGGCACAGCGCATCGACCTGCCGGGGCAGGTGTTCAGCCGCATCCATGTCGATGACATTGTCGCAGCGGCGCAATTGGCGATCGAGGCGCCTGCAGGCGCCTACAATATCGCCGACGACGAACCGGCGAGCCAGAATGCGGTGATCGAGGAAGCCTGCCGCCTGCTCGGCCGCGATCCGCCGCCGCTGCTTACGCTCGACCAAGCCAATCTCTCGCCGATGGCGCGCGCCTTCTATGCCGAGAACCGCCGCGTCGCCAACGGCAAGGCGCGGCGCGTGCTTGGCTGGACGCCTCGCTATCCTACCTTTCGTGAGGGCCTGCGCGCCTGCCTTTCGGGCGACAATGCGATCACCAGCCCGACCATCGCCAGCGCCGCGCCCGCTTCGGCCAGCGCCGACCAGCGATAGCCTTCGAACAGGGTCGACAGGCCCATCGCCACGACCGGGATCAGCACGCTCGAATAGGCGGCGGGGCCCGGTCCCCAATCGCGGATCAGCGCGAAATAGAGCGGAAAGGTGACCACCGAGCCCATGATTGCGAGATAGGCCACGCCGAGCAATTGCCGCGTACCAAGATCGAAGGTTGGCGGCCCCGCCGTGACCCAGGCAAACGCAAAATCCGCCAGGGCACCGGCGGCCATGGCCCAGGCGATCAGCACTACAGTGCTGGTGCGTCGCGCGATCTGTGTCGCCTGCATGACATTGGCGGTCGAGGCGCAAAGCACCGCCATGCCGGTCAGCGCGATGCCGGTCATCACCGCTGCCCCGCCCGCCGGACCCGCGCGATATTCGTGGAGCATCAGCAGCGCGATCCCGGCGATCGCCACCGCCGATCCGGCCAGGAACCGTCCGCTGACCCGCGTGCCTACGAAGATCCGTCCAAGCAGGGTATTGGGGACCAGCAGCAGCGCGAAGATCACCGCGACCAGCCCCGAGGTGATGTGCTGTTCGGCGCGATAGACCAGCTGGAAGTTGCCGAAGAACTGGCAAAGCCCGAGTAGCGTGGCGAAGGCCAGCGTTCGGGGCGGCAGGGTAAGGCTTTCGCGCCTGGCCAGCGCCAGCGCGAACATCCCCGCCGCCGCAAGGGCGAAACGGCAGGTCACCGCCCAGGCCGGGGGTAGAACCCCGACCTGATCCTTGATCACCAGCCAGGTCGAGCCCCAGATCAGGGTGACGAGGGCGAAGGCCCCGATCGCCCGCACCTGGCGCGGCGGGGTGGTGAGGGTCACCGCGCCACGCTCACAACGCCGCGATCGCCCGAGCCAGCGCCTCGACATGGGCGCTATCGCTGTTCCACGCGGTCACCAGCCGCAAGCCATCGACGCCCCAGTCATAGAAGGCGAAACCCTGATCGCGCAGTGCCGTCCGTTCTGTCGCCGTCGTCGCCAGGAACACCTCGTTCGCCTCGACCGGGTGAAGCAACCGCTGCCCCGCCGCCACGGCAAGGTGCTGGGCCGCGGCATTGGCGTGGCGCGCGTTCTCCAGCCACAGCCCCCCCTCGAGCATCGCGAGAATCTGCGCTGCCAGATAGCGGCCCTTCGATTGCAGGTGCCCGGCGCGTTTGCGGCGAAACCGCGCAACGTCGGCCAGCGCCGGGTCGAAGAAGACCAGCGCCTCGGCGCTCATCCCACCGTTCTTGACGCAGCCGAAGCTCAGCGCATCGGCACCCTGGCAGGCCTGCCACGGATCGCAGCCCAGGAACGCAACGGCATTGGCAAAGCGCGCGCCATCTATGTGAAGGCCCAGTCCGCGTCCTTTCACCACGGCGGCCAGTGCGGCCAGTTCCTCTGACCGATAGACCCGGCCATATTCGCTCGCCTGGGTGATCGACACCGCGTGCGGCTGAACCTGATGAACGTCGTTGCGCAACGATCCGGCCAGCGCCTCGATCGCGGCGGGCGCGATCTTCGCCCCTTCACCTTCCAGCAGCATCAGCTTGGCGCCATGCGTGAAGAACCCCGGCGCGCCGCCCTCGTCCGCCTCGATATGGGCCTCGTGGTGGCAGATTACCCCGCCATGCGGCGGCACCATCGTCGCCAGGGCCAGGCAGTTCGCCGCGGTCCCGGTCGCCACCCACAGCGCGGTGCAGTCGCGCCCGAACAGCGCGGAAAAGGCCGCGTCGAGCCGCTGGCTCAGAGCGTCGCCGTCATAGGGCGCGTCGGACGCATCGGCGACGCGCATCGCCTCCCACACCCGGGGATGAACAGCGGCGGCATTGTCGGAAAGGAACAGCATCGCCATCTAGCCTTGATCGGGCATCAATGCCCCGTCAAGCTGGAGCGCAAAATGACCCCCGTCACGATTACCCGACACGGCAATGCAGTCGCGGGCGAATACAACGCCCACCTTGAAGGCGAACCGGCAATCGGGCGGCTGACCTGGGTGCAGCGCGGCAATGTTCGCGTGGCCGAACACACGCTGGTTCCTGCCGAGATCGGCGGCCGTGGGGTCGCGGCGCAACTGGTCGAGGCGCTGGTCGTCGATGCCCGCGCTGAAGGGTTCCGCATCGAACCCGCCTGTTCCTATGTCGAGGCCGCGTTTCGCCGCAACCCGGAATGGGCCGACCTGCGCGCCTGATCCCAATATGCTTAAGGCCCGATCCACCGCCACTAAGCGTCTGCCCGCACCAATTGTTAACCATCGCCCGCTAGGATGTCAGGTCACCGAGAAGCAGCGCCAGGAATCGGGCCCATGCGTTACGTATTCTACGCCTTCATCGCCCTGGGCATGGTCATTGCCTGGATGAACCTCACGCCGGATGGCATGCGTGCCAAGCAGCACCTGATCAGCGGGCGACCATCGACGGATTGACGGCAACGCCATGCCGGAGTTCATGAGCTTTTCGCACACGGAACACGACGATCAGATCGACAGCGCAGTTCCGTTTCTGGCGGCTGTCGATACCGGAAAGCTCCGAAACCTCGTCCAGGCCGCTCGCCGCCGCTGATTGGATGTGACATCCGCCAAAGGCACGGCGAATTTGTGCCTCGAGCGGAACGCCCTCGACGTCGAACAAGGCCGCGTTGCCAGCTTTCGGGCAATGCCGGTTCTTCCACCCCGGGCTGAACTGCTCGAAGATATCGGCGTGATCTGCCTGCTCGTCGCGGATGCAGACCTGACAGGTCGATATCCCGCGCATGACGGTGAAGTCATGGGAGAAGTCCTGCACACCTTGTGCGTAGCCAAGGTTGTCGAAGTCGAGACAGAAGGTCTTGTGTCCGATCACGCTCGCGATGGGTATCGTGTTCGCGAATATTCGCCGCCCCCCCCCTGTTTGGGGGCCATTTCAATGGAGGTTCTGACATTGACGCAGGAATACGCGCCTAATCAAAGTGTTGTGACTCCCACCACCGCCCAGTTCCACGCAATCATTTGAAAAACACAAAAATTGTCCGCCAGGCGGAAGCTCGGATCCCGTGGGCGCGCCACACACGAGAGGGGCGCATTCGTGGGTGAAATGGCGGCTTAACGCGTTCTAATCTATCGACAAATTGTCTCAAAGCGCGGATCTTGCGGTTCGGCTGCAAACCGTCTGTTCGAGGGCTGTGGTTGCGAGGGTCTTTCGTCGCCGCGATGCAAAAAAAGGGGCCGGCTTGCGCCGACCCCGGGAAAGTCTTGGGAGAGGATGCCTGAAAGGCAGGCGCGATATGGGGGTGGTATGGTCATGCTGCAAGTGCGAAAAAGATCAGATGTGTTGCAATCTATGCAACCAAGCCCCCGAACGAATCAAGTCAGCGCCTCGTGGAAGGCCGCGACCAGAGAGTGATCGCTGCCGCCACGCGCGGCGAACTGCGCACCCTGGGCGAGGCCGAGACGGCGCGACAGGCCGAATTCGGCCAGCGGCACCATGGCGATTCCGGGGCCGCCCAGCGAGCGTGGCGCGACGGTCACCCCCAGTCCGGCGCGGACCATCGCAAGGACGCGATCGTCGTTGGCCGAGCGCAAGGCGAAGCGCGGACGTACGCCGCGTTCGGTAAAGAAGCGGCTGGTCTCGCCCAGCACCTCGCAAGAGCGGCGGGCCAGCATGGTTTCCCCGGCGACGTCGGCGGCCTCGACCCGGGCTCGTCCGGCAAGCGGGTGGTCGGCGGAGAGGGCGAGGCAGTAATCTTCCTCGATCAGCACTTCCCCCGCCGGGCGCCCCGCGCCGCCGAGCAGGGTCAGGGCGAGATCAAGCGAACCGCTGGCGAGCGCCGAGGCCAGTTCGCGCGCGCTGCCCTCGATCAGTTCGAGCGGCTCTGGTCCGGCATAGGCGGCGATCGCCGCTTCGACCCTGCGCGAGGGCGCGGTTTCGAGCAGCCCCAACCGTATCGGCCGCACCGGAACGGGCAGGCGCCCGACCTCGATCTCGGCCTGGTGAAAGGTGCCCTCGATCGCGCGGGCCAGCGGCAGCAGGGCATTGCCCGCCGCAGTCAGTCCGATCCGCCGCCGTTCGCGCACGAACAGCCGGGTGCCGAGCTGGCGCTCCAGCTCGGCGATCCCGCCCGAAAGCGAGGGCTGGGCGACGTTGAGCGCGTTGGCGGCGCGGGTGAAGCTGCCCGTATCGACCACGGCGAGGAATTGGCGCAACTGGGTTCGGCTTAGCATAGGATTTACCTATACAAGATTCCCGTTAATTCCAGTTTTTCCAGTTTGAGGGCGCGCGGTATCGTGTCACCAATCACCCAGCCTGTGAGAGGACTGCCGATGCGCGCCACCCCCGATTTCGATTTCGGCCTGACCGAAAGCGCCCAGATGATCCGTGAGGCCGCAGGCCGCTTCGCCGACGAGCAGATCATGCCGCTCGCCGCCGAGATCGACCGGAACGACCGCTTTCCGCGCGAGCTGTGGGAACCGATGGGCGCGCTGGGGCTGCACGGCATCACGGTTGAGGAACAATGGGGCGGACTTGGCCTGGGCTATCTCGACCATGTCATCGCGGTAGAGGAGGTCAGCCGGGCATCGGGGGCGGTCGGGCTGTCCTATGGCGCGCATTCCAACCTGTGCGTCAACCAGATCCGACGGTGGGGCGATGACGAGCAGAAGGCCCGGTATCTGCCCAAGCTGATCAGCGGCGAACACGTCGGCAGCCTCGCCATGTCGGAAGCGGGCGCGGGCTCGGACGTTGTCTCGATGAAGCTGCGGGCCGACAAGGTCGATGGCGGCTGGCGGCTCAATGGCACCAAGTTCTGGATCACCAACGGCACCTACGCCGATACGCTTGTGGTCTATGCCAAGAGCGATCCGCAGGGCGGTAGCCGCGGGATCACGGCCTTCCTGATCGAAAAGGATATGCCCGGTTTCTCGATCGGCCAGAAGATCGACAAGATGGGCCTGCGCGGCAGCCCCACCTGCGAGCTGGTGTTTGACGATTGCTTCGTGCCCGATGAGAACGTGATGGGTCCCACCCACGGCGGCGTGGGCGTGCTGATGAGCGGGCTGGACTATGAGCGCGTGGTGCTCGCGGGGATGCAGATCGGGATCATCCAGGCCTGCCTTGACGTGGTCATTCCCTATGTTCGCGAGCGCAAGCAGTTCGGAAAAGCCATCGGCAGCTTCCAGCTGATGCAGGCCAAGGTCGCCGATATGT
Organism: Pseudomonadota bacterium; assembly: GCA_018241045.1. Classification (GTDB taxonomy): domain Bacteria; phylum Pseudomonadota; class Alphaproteobacteria; order Sphingomonadales; family Sphingomonadaceae; genus Novosphingobium. The sequence goes on from JAFEEP010000397.1 coordinate 7,564, forward strand.
ACGTCGCGATGCAATCGGCGCGTGCCTATGTCTATGCAGTGGCCAAGGCCTGCGATGCCGGGCAGACCACCCGCTTCGACGCTGCCGGCGCGATCCTGCTCGCCAGCGAAAACGCCTTCCGCGCGGCGGGTGAGGCGGTGCAGGCACTGGGCGGCGCGGGCTATACCAAGGATTGGCCGGTCGAGCGGTTCCTGCGCGACGCCAAGCTGCTTGATATCGGCGCTGGCACCAACGAAATCCGCCGGATGCTGATCGGACGGGAATTGATCGGGGCATGAGCGGGCAGACCCACACCGCAGCGGGCGGCGCGCTGTCGCTGGAACGGCTGGTGTTCTTTTCTGACGCGGTATTCGCCATCGCCATCACGCTGCTGGTGCTGGAAATCCGCGTGCCCCATCTGCCCCATGGGAGCGGGACCGAGCCATTTGTTGAGGCAATGATCACGCTGATTCCCAATTTCGTTGCCTTTGTGCTCAGCTTTCTGGTGATCGGCCGGTTCTGGATCACGCATCACGCGTTGATGAATCACGTCGAAGCCTATGATCCACGCCTGCTGTGGCCCAATATGTTCTACCTGATGGTGATCGCCTTCATGCCGTTCTCCACGGCATTGCTTGGCAACAACATCGGCCAGTTCGGCCCGGCGCTGTTCTACAACCTGACGCTGCTGACCATCGCCTTGCTTGGCCGGTTGATCGTTCACCGGATCGAAGCGCTCGACCCGACGAGCGATACCCTGCTGGGCGAGGCTGCGGGCGCGAATTCGGTCATCATGGGGGCGGCGTTTTCAGTGATGCTGACCTTTGTCTATCCGGGCATAAGCCAGCTTGGCATGATCACGATCCCGCTGTGGATCCGCCTGTTCAGGAGTGGGAAAATCAGATGAGTGCCCCCGTCCTTCCAACCACGCTCAACCCTGACAGTGCCGAGGCGCAGGCCCGCGCTGCGCACAACCGCGCGCTGGCTGCCGAGCTGCGCGCCCGCGTGGCCGAAGCGGCGCTGGGCGGCAGCGAAAAGAGCCGTGAGCGTCACACCGCGCGCGGCAAGCTGCTGCCGCGCGAGCGGGTCGAGCGCTTGCTCGATCCCGGCTCGCCCCTGCTCGAGATCGGCCAGCTTGCCGCCTGCGATATGTACGAGGGCGAGGTACCGGGGGCCGGGATCATCACCGCGATCGGCCGGGTATCGGGGCGGATGTGCATGATCGTGGCCAACGACGCCACGGTGAAGGGCGGCACCTACTACCCGATGACGGTCAAGAAGCACCTGCGCGCGCAGGAGATTGCCGAGGCGAACCGCCTGCCGTGCATCTATCTGGTTGATTCGGGCGGGGCCAACCTGCCGCACCAGAGCGAGGTCTTTCCCGATCGCGATCACTTCGGGCGGATTTTCTTCAATCAGGCGAACATGAGCGCCAAGGGCATCCCGCAGATCGCCTGCGTCATGGGAAGCTGCACCGCGGGCGGGGCCTATGTTCCGGCGATGAGCGACGAGACGGTGATCGTGCGCAATCAGGGGACGATCTTCCTGGCCGGCCCTCCGCTGGTCAAGGCCGCGACCGGTGAAGTGATCAGCGCCGAGGATCTGGGCGGGGGCGATCTTCACGCGCGCAAGTCCGGCGTGGTCGATCACCTGGCCGAGAACGACGAACACGCGCTGACCATCGTGCGCGACATCGTCAGCCAGCTTGGCGCCAACACCGGCAAGGCGGCGGACATGGCGCTGAAGGAGCCGCGCCCGCCGAAGTACGACGTGGACGAACTCTACGCCGTGGTGCCCGAGGATGTTCGCGCGCCCTATGATGTGCACGAAGTGATCGCGCGACTGGTCGACGGCAGCGAGTTTCACGAGTTCAAGGCGCTCTACGGCTCCACCCTGGTCTGCGGCTTTGCCCATATCTGGGGCCAGCCGGTGGCGATCCTGGCCAACAACGGGGTGCTGTTCAGCGAGTCCGCGCAAAAGGGCGCGCACTTCATCGAACTGGCCTGCCAGCGCCGCATCCCGCTGTTGTTCCTGCAGAACATCAGCGGCTTTATGGTCGGAGGCAAGTATGAGGCCGAAGGCATCGCCAAGCACGGGGCCAAGCTGGTCACCGCCGTCGCCACGGCTACCGTGCCCAAGATCACCGTGCTGATCGGCGGCAGCTTTGGCGCGGGCAATTACGGGATGTGCGGCCGCGCCTATAGCCCGCGTTTCCTGTTCACCTGGCCGAACAGCCGGATTTCGGTGATGGGCGGCGAACAGGCGGCGAGCGTTCTGGCGACGGTCCACCGCGATGCGGAAAGCTGGACGCCCGAACAGGCCGAAGCATTCAAGGCTCCGATCCGGGCCAAGTACGAGGATGAAGGCAACCCCTACCACGCCACCGCGCGGCTGTGGGACGATGGGGTGATAGATCCCGCGCAGACCCGCGACGTGCTGGGGTTGGCCTTGGCCGCAACGCTCGAAGCGCCGATTGCGGAGCGGCCGACGTTTGGGGTGTTCCGGATGTGAGACGGGTTCGGCACGAGAATATCCTCACCGAGCTTGTCTCGGGGAGGGGGACCACCCGCATCGCGGGTGGTGGAGGGGCTCTGCATGCTTAGGGACATTGCTCCAAAACCAGCGTCCGGCACCGTCGCCATGGTGCGCCAGCAGCGCAAGACGATGTCGCTGCCGGAGGTGTTGCTGTGGAAGCAATTGAAGGGGCAGCCGCAAGGAGTGAAGTTTCGGCGCCAGCATCCGAGCAGCAGGATCGGAATGGACTTCTATTGCTCTGACGCCCGCCTGGTGATCGAGGTCGATGGCCACGCGCACGACAGTGGCGATCGACCAGAGCGAGATGCCAATCGTGATGCCTATCTGCGATCCAGCGGGATCGACACGGTCCGCATCCCTGCATCGGACGTGCTGCGGGACGCGGTTTCGGTGGCGGAAAGCATCATCGAGTTCACGAAGTTGCGGTTGCCGCCCAATCACCCGGCGATCACCGAAACTGCCCCTCCGTCACGCCTTCGGCGTGCCACCTCCCCGAGACGAGCTCGGGGAGGATTGAAGGACACACCATGATCCAATCCCTTCTCATCGCCAATCGCGGCGAAATCGCTTGCCGGATCATCCGCACCGCGCGGGCCATGGGCATCCGCACGGTGGCGGTCTATTCCGCCGCCGACGCCAAGGCGCTGCACGTGCGTCAGGCGGACGAGGCGGTGCATATCGGGCCGTCTCCCGCACGCGAGAGCTATCTGGTGGGCGAGAAGATCATCGCCGCCGCCAAGGCCACCGGGGCCGAGGCGATCCATCCCGGCTATGGCTTTCTCTCGGAAAACGCCGCCTTCGCGCAGAGCGTGATCGACGCGGGACTGGTCTGGGTCGGGCCGAAGCCTGCCTCTATCGAGGCGATGGGGCTGAAGGACGCGGCCAAGGCGCTGATGCAGGCGGCGGGGGTGCCGGTCACCCCGGGCTACATGGGCGAAAATCAGGACGGGGCCTTCCTTGCCGCGCAGGCCGAAAGCATCGGCTATCCGGTGCTGATCAAGGCGGTGGCAGGCGGCGGCGGCAAGGGGATGCGCCGGGTCGATGCGCCGGGCGACTTCGCCGATGCCCTCGCAAGCTGCAAACGCGAGGCGCTGGCCAGCTTCGGCAACGATCACGTCCTGATTGAGAAATACATCCTATCCCCCCGGCACATCGAAGTGCAGGTGTTCGGCGACAGCCACGGCAATGTCGTCCACCTGTTCGAGCGCGATTGCTCGCTCCAGCGCCGCCACCAGAAGGTGATCGAGGAAGCTCCCGCGCCGGGCATGGACTCTGCCACGCGCGAAGCGATCTGCGCCGCCGCCGTCCGTGCCGCCCAAGCGGTGAACTATGAAGGCGCGGGGACGATCGAGTTCATCGCCGACGCCAGCGAGGGGCTGCGCGCCGACCGCATCTGGTTCATGGAAATGAACACCCGGTTGCAGGTCGAACACCCGGTCACCGAGGAGATCACCGGGCAGGATCTGGTCGAATGGCAACTGCGCGTCGCGAGCGGGGAGCCGCTGCCCAAACGGCAGGATGAGCTGGCCATCAACGGCTGGGCCATGGAAGCGCGGCTTTATGCCGAAGACCCGGCCAAGGGGTTTTTGCCGAGCATTGGAAGGTTGGAAGACTTTTTTCTTGCGAGCAGCAATCGACGTGACGGTCCAAGGCGCATTGATACCGGTGTCGAAGAAGGATCGGATGTTTCGCCATTCTACGACCCGATGATCGCCAAGATGATCGTTCATCGCGAAACGCGCGCGGAGGCGATTCAAGCACTCGCCACCCAATTGGGTCATTCGATCTGCTATCCCGTCAAATGGAACGCAGGCTTTCTCCGCAATCTACTCCTTTCGAGTGAGTTCGGAGCCGGCAACCTCGATACAGGATTCATCGAGAGAAACCTGGATGATCTGATTCCGTCCTTGTCGCCCCCGGGCGAGGTCCTTGAGGCAGCTGGTTTTTTGATCGCTGCACGCGCAAACGGCTCGCAGGCCACTGCGACGATTGACGTAGAAGACAATTGGAAGCCACGTCTGCCTGGATTCCGCTTGAACGGTCCCTCAAAGCAAACAACTGTGCGAGTCATGCACGGCGCCGACGTGCATGAGGTGGCGTTGAGCGACCGATCCGTTTGGGATTTGCCTATGGCGAAGCTCAAGAAGGACGGCATCTTTGCTTACGACTACGAAGGGTGGGCGGGCATTTTTTCCGAGGCAAGGTTTGATTCCAGCTCCCACCACTCCGCCCACGATGGCGACATCCTCTCCCCCATGCCGGGCAAGATCATCGCGGTCGATGTCGCGGCGGGCGATAGTGTCACCAAAGGCCAGAAGCTCCTCACGCTTGAGGCGATGAAGATGGAGCATACCCTTACCGCGCCGTTCGATGGCACCGTGGCCGAACTTAACGCTGTTCCCGGCGCGCAGGTTCAGGTCGAGGCGCTGCTCGCTCGGATCGAGGCGACGGAGGGCTGATCCACTCCTTCCGCCCGGCGCGAACGGGCCTGGGCGTTCCGTCGCGCTCCCCCGGCTTGAAAGCCCTCTCCTTTAGCGCCTAGAGGGGGGCTTGCGCGTCCCGCCGGGCGCGGGGTGAAGGAACAGGCATGGCAAACGAGGCCGACCAGACCAGGCGCGCGGGCCGCCGGACGCGGGCAACCTCGTTCGATGTGGCCGAACTGGCCGGGGTCAGCCAGTCGACCGTGTCGCGCGCGCTGGCCGGCGATCCGGTGGTCAGCGAGCTGACCCGCGAGCGGGTCAAGCGCGCGGCCGAGGAACTGAACTACTCGATCGACCAGAATGCCACCCGGCTGCGCACCGGGCGGACCGATGTGATCGCGGTGGTGGTGATCTGCCGCCCCGGCGAGTTGAAGGGCGACATGAACCCCTTCTACTATTCGCTGCTCGGCAACATCTGTTCGGCGATCTCGGCGGCGGGATACGATGCGCTGACCTCGTTCCAGGACAGCGCCGAAAACCTCAACGGCTATTACGAACGCAACCGCCGCGCTGACGGGCTGATTGTCATCGGCACCGCCGAAAACACCGAGGCCTGGGCGCATTACCGCGAAGTGGCCGACAGTGGGGCCAACATGGTCTGCTGGGGCGCGCCCTATCCTGATCAGAACTGGGTGCGTTCCGACAATGTCTCCGGCGGCGAGCTGGCAGCGCGGACCCTGCTGGGCAGCGGTTATCGCAACAACGTCTATGTCGGCTCGGTCACCTCGCTCCAGCGGCAATATACCGAACGCTTCGACGGCTTCTCCAAGGTGCTGCGTGAGGCGGGACAGACGCCGGTGATCGCGCAGATCGATCCCACCCTGTCGCGGATCGAGCAGGGCCATCTGGCGGTGCGCAAGATGATCGACACCGGCATGAAGTTCGACGGGATCTTCGCGGCCTGCGACCAGATCGCGCTGGGGGCGATGCAGGAATTGCAGGCCCGCGGCGTGCGCATCCCCGAAGATGTCGGGGTGGTCGGCTTCGACGGGATCAACGCGGGCGAACACGTCGTCCCGCCGCTGACGACGATCGAGCCCGATCTGCCGCTCGCCGCCGAGCTGCTGGTCAAGCGTTTGAAGTCGCTGATGGCCGGCCAGCCCAATGACGAATGGCTCGTGCCCGTCCGCCTGATCGTGCGGGGCAGCGCGGCGCGATAGCCGGGGCTCAGCCCTTCTGGCTGCGCCCGCGCTCCATCACCGCGAGGCGGCGCGCCTCGACCTCGTCGCCACTGACCGCGCGGTTGCGCGCCGAGGATCGTTCGTGCTCGAGCGCCAAGCCTTCGCCGAACGGCAGGGCATAGCCATCGTCGATCAGCGCCTTGTAGGCCTGGATCATCACCGGATCGGCGCTGGCCATGTCGGCGGCGAGAGCCTTGGCGGCGGGGATCAGTTCGTCGAACGGCACCACCCGGTTGACCAGTCCCCATGCGGCGGCGGTCTGCGCGTCGAGGAAATTGCCGCTCAGCGACAGCTCCTTGGCGCGGGCAATCCCGATCATCCGGCTGAGCTTTTGCGACAGGCCCCAGCCAGGCATGATCCCGACCCGGGCATGGGTATCGGCGAAGCGCGCGTTCTCGCTGGCGATCAGCACGTCGCAGGCCAGCGCCACTTCGAACCCGCCGGTAATCGCGACCCCATTGATCGCGCCGATCACCGGCTTGCGGCATTGCTCGATTGCCTTGACCGGGTTGGCCGCCGGTTTGTCGGCGTTGGCCGCGCCAAGCCCTTCCACACCCAGTTCCTTGAGGTCGAGCCCGGCGGTGAAGGCGCGGGTGCCCGCCCCGGTCAGGACCACGGCGCGGATGCGGTCATCCCCGTCAAGCTCCTTCATCACGCCGGCAAGCTGGGCGCGCAGTTCGCGCGACAAGGCATTCATCGCCTCGGGCCGGTTGAGCGTCACCAGCGCCACCGGGCCATCGCGTTCGATTGTTACCAGAAGGGTCATTCGTCCAACTCCTATAACCGCGTCCGTGCGCTCTGCCCGTCGTCGATCCGGATCGTCGCGCCGGTAACGCATTCGCTCGATGGCGCAACGAGGTAGAGCAGGGTCGAATCCATCTGCGCCGGAACGGGGACGCGCTTTCGCGGCAGGTGCGGGGCGGGGTCGCCGCCCATCCGCGCGAACATTCCGTCGGTCATTTCGGAAACGAACATCCCCGGCGCGATGGCGTTGACGTTGATGTTGTACTGCGCCCATTCGACGCTGAGCGCCTCGGTCATCCGTGCGATCGCCGTCTTGGTCACGGCGTAGAGCGCAGCGCCGCCGCCATCGTAGCGGAAGTGCGCGACCGAGCTGATGTTGACGATCCGCCCCGGCTTTCCCGCCGCGATCAGTCGGCGCGCAACTTCGGTGGCGAGGATCCACGGTCCGCGCAGGTTGACGCCGAGTACCTGGTCGACCAGTTCCAGGCTCATCTTGTGGGCGCGCTGGGCGTCGGGCATCCCGGCGTTGTTGACCAGGATATCGACCGTTCCGAACTTGGCCTCGCCCGCGTCGACTGCCGCAATCAGCGAGGCTGCGTCGGTCGCGTCCATCCGCACCGCGAGCGCCTTGCCGCCCGCCGCGCGGATCTTGTCGGCCAGCGCCTCAAGTCGATCCAGCCGCCGCGCGGCAAGGATCACCGCCGCACCCTGGCTCGCCAGAACTTCGGCAAAGCGCGCGCCAAGGCCCGACGAGGCCCCGGTGACAAGGGCGACACGACCGGACAGATCGGCCGAAACATTAGGCAGGGGATAGTCGCTCATCTCAGGCTCCGGTTGCCGCCTCGACCACGTCGCGCAGGCGGTCCTTGCCGAACCACATCTCGCTTCCGAGGAAGAAGGTGGGGATGCCGAAGACCCCGCGCTTCACCGCCGCCTCGGTATTGGCGACGAGCTGGGCCTTGATCGCGGGGTCGGCGGCCTTGAGCGCGAGGTCGGCGGCGGGCAGGGCATCGTTGCCGAGCAGTTCCTCCCAGACCGCCGGATCGTCGAGCTTGAGGCCCTGTTCCCACATTCCCGCCATCATCGATTCGATGTAGGCGGGGGCGCAGCCCAGCGCCGCTGCCGCCACCGCGCCGCGCATCGCCAGCAGGGTGTTGACCGGGAAATGGGGGTTCATCCGGAACCCGGTGATGTGATGCCGTTCCATGAATCGGCGCATCTCGACCATGTCGTAGTCGCGCTTGGCCGGGATGTGGCCATAGGCCTGCATCGGGCTCTGGTTGCCGATCGCCTTGAACACCCCGCCGAGCAGGACCGGGACATATCGGAAGCTGAGCCCATACTGTTTCTCGATCGCGGGGATGGCGCGGTGGACCATCCAGGCATTGGGGCTGCCGAAGTCGAACAGGAACTCGATCTCGGGTACCATCACCAAGTCTCCCCGTAAGGCCGGATTTCCTGCTCGAAGGTCCAGGCCGATTTCGGCTGGTTGTAAAGCGCCCAATAGGCGTCGGCCACCGCCTCTGGCGGCATCAGCAGGTCGGGCTGCGCGGCCAGCGCCTCGGCCCCGATGCGTTCAGTCACCCGGGCGCGGACATATTCGGTATCGACCCCGGCATCGATGACCAGGTGCGCGACGTGAAGCCCTTGCGGCCACCATTCGCGCGCTGCCGATTGGGCCATTGCCCGTAGTCCCGCCTTGGCGGCGGCGAAGGCGGCATAGCCGGGATTTCCGCGCAGCCCCGCCGTCGCCCCGGTCACGAAGATCTTGCCCTCGCGCCGTGGGGCCATGATCCGCGCCGCCTCACGCACCGAAACGAACCCGGCGAAGCAGGCCATTTCCCAGACCTTGCGGAACACCCGGTCGGTGGTGTCGAGCAGCGGGAACTGGACGTTGGCGCCAACGTTGAAGACGACGAGGGCCAGCGGGGCAATGGCCTCGGCCTCGGCGAGGAAGGCGGTGACATCGTCAGGTTCGCGCGCGTCAAGGCTGCGCCCGGTGACCGCATCGCCCAGAAGCGGGGCGAGTTTCTCTCCATTCCGGCGCCCGGCGTGGACGGCAAAGCCTTCGGCGGCGAACTTGCGGACGATTCCGGCACCGATGAAATCGCCAGCGCCGATCACGGCGACCGATTGCTGGGCCATGGCTATTTCCTTTCGAGCGCGATCACCGCGACGGTCAGGCGCGAGATGCAGACGAGCTTGCCGGCCTCATCCTCGATCCGGATCGACCAGACCTGGGTGGTGCGGCCCAGCGAATCGGGCCGGGCCGTGGCATAGACCCAGCCCTGGTAGGCCGGGCGGATGTGGTTGGCGTTGATTTCCATCCCCACCGCGACGAATTTCTCGCGGTCGATGCAGAAGCTGGCGGCGACCGAACCGATCGTTTCGGCCAAGGCCACCGATGCCCCGCCGTGAAGCCGCTTGAACGGCTGCTGGGTGCGATGGTCGACCGGCATCCGGCCCTGGACCCAGTCATCGCCGCAGTCGACGAATTCGATTCCCAGGAGGCCCGGCATGGCGCCTTCGCCCAGCGCGGTCATCGGTGCGAGCGGGGGGCGCTGACCGCCCCACCAGATAGATGCGTTGCTCATTGCAACGAGGCTGGCCGAATCGGGAAGTCATGTAAATCCCGATTCGGCCCTGGTCCGGGCTCAGGCCGGTTCGGGGACCTTCGCGCCGGCGCGGACTCCGTCATAGACGAATTCGGGTGCGTCGAGGTCGATCTTCGGAAACGCGTCGCGCTCCGCCCAATAGTCCTGGTTGTGGCGCCATTCGGGCTTGTCGCCGCGCCTTGGCAGCCGGTCGAGCCCGCGCATCAGGTAACCGGGGTTGAAGTTGTCGCTTTCGATCCACGGCAGGATCGCCATTCCCGCATCCTCGGGTCGCAGCGCCACCTCGACCTTGCGGACGCCCAGCGCATCCATGTGGTTGAGCAGGTTGCAGACGAAATCGGCCTGCATATCGACCCGCAGCGTCCAACTCGCGCGGAAATAGCCGAACACCCAGCACAGGTTGGGCACGCCGGTGAACATCATCCCGCGATATGTCACGGTATCGGCCCAATCGACCGCCTTGCCGTCGACGGTGAAGGGAATGCCGCCCATCACGCTCAGGTTGAACCCGGTTGCGGCGACCACGATGTCTGCCTCGATCTCCTCGCCCGAGGAGGTGCGCACGCCCGTTTCGGTGAAGGTGTCGAGCGTGTCGGTGTGGACGGTAAGCTTGCCGGCGACGGCGGCGCGGAAGATGTCGCCTTCGGGACAGAAGGCCAGTCGCTGCTGCCACACGCGGTAGCGCGGGGTGAAGTGCGGCTCGAACTGGAAGTCGGGCTTGCCGGTGAAGGCGCGGACCAGTTCCTTGAGATCCTCGAAGACCTGGTCGGGTTCACTCTGGCAGCGCTGCGTCATCATGTCCTGGTCGTACATGATCTGGGCGCGGACGACGCGGTGGACCGTGGGCTCGTCGATCCCGATCTCGCGCAGGCGGTCGGCCAGCTCGTTCTTGTTCTCGCTGCAGAAGAAATAGGTCGGCGAGCGCTGCAGCATGGTGACGTGGGCGGCCTTCTCGGCAAAGGCGGGGATCACCGTCGCCGCGGTCGCGCCCGAACCGATCACCAGGATCCGCTTTCCGGTGTAGTCGATCGAGGGATCCCACTGCTGGGCATGAATGAACTTGCCCTTGTAGCGCTCACGCCCCGGCCATTCGGGGACATAGGGGTTTTCGTGGTCGTAATAGCCCTGGCACATCCACAGGTAGTTGCAGGTGAAGGTATGGCTGGCGCCGTCGCTGGTCTGCGCTTCGACCGTCCAAAGGCTGGCCTTGCTGTCCCAGGCGCAGGCAGTGATGCGGTGGCCGTAGCGGATGTGCGGGGCGATCCCGTTCTCCGCGATCACCTCGCCCATGTACTTGAGGATTTCCGCGCCCGAGGCGATCGGGGTGCCGACCCACGGCTTGAAGCGATAGCCGAAGGTGTAGAGATCGGAGTCCGAACGCACGCCGGGATACTTGTGGGTTTCCCAGGTGCCGCCGAAGGTGTCCTTCATTTCGAGGATCGCATAGCTCTTGCCCGGGCACTGGTCCTGCAGGTGATAGGCCGATCCGATTCCCGAAATGCCCGCGCCGACGATCAGCACGTCGACATGGGTTGCATCATTCGCCGCCTGGGCTGCTGCCGTTGCCATCCGCTCTCTCCATAGTCCCGCGCCGCCATGGCGCACGCCCGCTATCCGAGTTTCGACTCGGTACGTGCGAAGAGCATCGTCCTGGATCGAGGCAAGATCAAGTGGAAATTAGGGTGCATACCCTAGAAATGAAAAATCTTTCAATTTCAGCAGTTCACGCTCCGGTGTCGGTTGCCTAGGCACCGGCCTGCCATTGACGCACTGCTTCCAGTGGCCAGACCAGCATCAGCACGTTGAGCGTCAGGTTGTCGCGAATGAAGTAGAGCGTGAACAGTTCGAGGAACAGCGCCAGCGCCACGCTGGCCCAAACCGGCAGCTTGCTCGCCAGCCAGAACCCCAGCGCCATGAAGCCGATGTCGGACAGCGAATTGACCACGCTGTCGCCTTCGTAACCATAGCTGACCGTGACCGCGCGATAGCGGTCGATGATCAGCGGCGAGTTCTCCAGCAGTTCCCAGAATGATTCGAACGCTACCGCGATCGGCAAGGCCCAGCTTGCGGGCTTGCCGCCGAACAGCTTCCAGCGCCGCCACAGCAGGTCCGCGAAGAAGTAGAACAGCAGCCCGTGGATCAGGTGGCTGGCGCTGTACCAGTCGGCGATGTGCTGGCTGTTCTGTGACGACTGGACCACGCCCCACCACAGCTTGACCGTGCCGCACTTGCAGATCGCGCTGCGCCCCATGGCGAGCAGCACCGCGCCGGTCGCAAGGGCCACGGCGAGCGCGGCAAGCGCGCCGCGACGGTTGGGCATAAGGCTGGTCAATGCGGTTCCTCTGGCGGCGGGGTGGTGTCCCCCGGGCCGAGCGCGCGCTGCATGAATGCCGTGTCGAGCCAGCGCCCGTGCTTGCGCCCGCTGCCGCGCAGCGCCCCGCAATGCTCGAAGCCCAGCGCGGCGTGAAGCGCGATCGAGGCGGGTTCGGCACCGCCGATCACCGCGTAGATCTGGCGAAAGCCCGCAGCCTCGCAGGCATCGAGCAGCGCGGTGAGCAGAATCTTGCCCAGCCCGCGGCCCTGCCAGTCGGGGTGGATGTAGATCGAATCCTCGCAGGCAAAGCGATAGGCCGCGCGGTCGCGGAACTGGGTGGCATAGGCGTAGCCCATCACCGCGCCGCTGGCCTCGTCACGCGCGACCAGCCACGGCCAGCCCGCCGCGCTGACCTTGGCGAGGCGCGCCGCCATGTCTGCCTCGTCCGGGGGATCGAGTTCGTAGGTCGCGGTGCCGTGGATGACGTGATGCCCATAGATCGCCGCGATTTCAGCGACATCGGCCGGGAGAGCGGGCTCGATCTTCATCGACGCACTTTCTCGCCGCAATTGCTGCGCCGCGCAAGGGCGTTGCATCGCCCCCGCGCCCCACTACAACGCTGCGCGATGACCGCCGCCGCCGCCCCGCCGGGAACCCGCAGTGCCGCCGTGATCGGTGCAGGGCTGGGCGGGCTTGCGACCGCGATGCGGCTCCAGGCGGCGGGGATCGACACCGTGTTGATCGAGGCGTGCGAGACGCCCGGCGGCCGCGCCGGGGCGGAACAGCGCGACGGCTTCACCTTCGCCTCGGGCCCGGCGGCGCTGTCCGACCGGGCGATGCTCGACGAGTTGTGGGCCCTGGCTGGAACTACCGTGGGGCATGACGTTGCGCTCCATCCAGTCAGCCCGCTGTGCCGCCATTCATGGCCCGATGGCGCGACCTTCGACCTTCATGCCGACGATGCCGATACGACCCGCGAGATCGCCCGCTTCGCGCCGCGTGACCTGGCGGGCTATGAGGAGTTCGCCCGGCTGGCCAGTGCAACGCTGGCTGACTTCCGCACCCGTCCCGGACCGGAGCCCTTCACCAGCCTGCGGGCGATGACCGGGGCGCTGCCCCAGCTCGGCCGCGCCCAGGCCTGGCGCTCGCTGGGATCGCTGGTCGCCGCGCACGTCAAGGACGAGCGCTTGCGCGAGGTGCTGGCGGTGCCGGCGCTGATCGACGGGGCCGATCCCTGGGCGGCGAGTGCGCTGGCTGCCGCTGAACACGCGCGGATGCGCGGGGGCGGGCTGTGGTGGCCCGAAGGCGGGTTCGCCGCGCTCGCCCGGGCGCTGCTGGCGCGGTTCGAGCAACTCGGCGGCACGGTGCGGCTGGGCGACGCGGTGCTGCGGATCCATACCCTCGGCAACCGCGTCAGCGAGGTCGAGACGCAGAGCGGCTGGCGGGTGCGCGTCGGCGCGCTGGTCAGCACCGCCGACCGCGACCACACCTGGCGCGATCTGCTGGGCGGAACCCCGCGCGGTGCGGACATGGCCGCGCGGCTGCGGCGGCGGGGTCACGCGCCGGGGCTGTTCACCGTCCATTTCGCGCTTGAGGGCACCTGGCCCGGCATCCCGCACCGCATGGTGCTGTTCGGCCCGCGCTTCCGCGCCCTGATCGAGGATATCACGGTCCACGGCGTCCTGCCGCAGGACCAGATGATCTGGCTGTCGCATCCCAGCCTGACCGATCCCACACTTGCCCCGCCGGGCAAGAGCGTGTTCCAGGCGCAGGTTCCGGTCGCCAACCTCGCCAAGCTGCCGATCGACTGGGAGGCGATCGGGCCGCTGCTCGAACGGCGGGTGGTCGACGAGGTCGGGCGACGGCTCGTGCCCGACATTCACGACCGGCTGATCGCCAGCTTCCATGTCACCCCGCGCGATCTGGCGCTGCAATTCAACGCGGCGCGGGGGACCGGCTATGGCCTTGCGGTGCAACCATTGTGGCGCGGTTGGGCGGGGCATCCGCTGCGTGACAAGGTGATCGGCAACCTCTATTTCTCCGGGGCTGCCGCCGCGCCGGGCGGCGGCTTGCCCGGTGCGCTGGCCAGTGCCAAGATCGTGGCCCAGGCGATCGCTGAAGGAAACGAATGACGATGAATTCACCAGCTTCGGCAGTGCTGTTCGGACTTGCCGCACTATGCAGCGCCGCGGTTGAGGCCAAGCCGGTGCCGGCGGGCGAAACGCCAGCCCACACGAAGTTCTTCATCGACGATGCTACGCTCAGCCAGGTTGCCCTGGCTGATGGCCCCGCGCTCCAGGCGCTGATCATCACGCGCAACGCGCCCGATCCACAGATAAAATCCGGACAGATCGGTGCGGCGAGCATGATGCAGTTTCGTTGTCGCCGGAAATCCTATCGCCAGTGGAGCACGGATGCCCTCCACAAGGACGGCACGCGCGTCAGGGTGGTGTCGCCCGACCCGGCCCGGTCCTTCAGCGCGACGCGCGAGGGGAGTTTCGAGCGCAGGCTGCTGGATGCGGCCTGTGCGATGAAGGTACGCAAGCCATGAAGCGGCTGGCGGTCTATTGCGGGTCAGCCTCTCCCGCCGATCCACGTTATGTCGCCCTCGCTCGCGAGGTCGGCAGCGAACTGGCCCGGCGCGGGATCGGCGTGGTCTATGGCGGCGGACGCCTTGGCCTGATGGGCGCGGTAGCCAGCGGCGCCCTCGATGCCGGGGGCGAGGTGATCGGCGTGATCCCCGAGGCGCTGGTCAGCGGCGAGGTCGCCAATCACGATTGCACCGAATTGCGCATCGTCCGCGATATGCACGAACGCAAGGCCGCCTTCACCGCGCTGTCCGACGGGTTCCTGACCATCCCTGGCGGGGTCGGGACGATGGACGAGTTGTGGGAGGCGGTAAGCTGGTCGCAACTGGGCTATCATGCCAAGCCGGTTGGCCTGCTGAATGCCTTTGGTTTCTACGACCATCTGATCGCCTTCAACGCGCACATGATCGCCACCGGCTTCGTCCGCCCGGCGCACCAGGGGATCATCGTCCACGAAAGCGAACTTGACCTGCTGCTGACCCGAATGGCCGCCTACCAGCCGCACCAGCCGATATTCGGGATGGATACGAAGGACTTGTAGCGGCGCGCCGCTCGCAACGGCGTTGCGCGGCCATCGCGGCAACGATTGCAAAAATGTCACATAGGTATGCAATTCGCGCGCGGGTGTAGTGTGCCATATTGGACATTGGCAGGTGAAGGCATAGCCTCCCGGTCCAGCATCGACCTGCGGGGGGAGTTTCGCTGGCGATGCTCGAACGAAACCATAAGACGGAGCATTCCATGCAATCTTCCGCACACCACCGCGGGCGCGCTGCTGCATATGCCGCAGGCGCCGCTGCGACGACGCTTGCCTTCTTCCTTGCGACCCCGGCCTTCGCCCAGACGGCGAACAGTGATCAGGCGAAGAGCGACGAGCCTTCGATCGTGGTCATCGGCACCCGCCGCACCGACCGCACGATTACCGATTCGCCCTCACCGGTCGACGTCATCGGTTCGACCGAGCTGACCTCGCAGCCGACCGCGAACATGATCGACACGGTCAAGAACATCGTGCCGTCGTTCTATGTCGGCACCAACACCATTTCCGACGCCTCGACCTTCGTGCGCGCGCCTTCGCTGCGTGGCCTTCCGGCGGACCAGGTGCTGGTCATGCTCAACGGCAAGCGCTTCAACCGCTCGGCGCTGGTCCAGGTCTATACCGGCGGCGATACCGGGCTGTCGTTCGGTTCGCACGGCGCTGACCTCGGCTCGATCCCGACGCTGGCGATCAAGAACCTCGAAGTGCTGCGCGACGGTGCGACCGCTCAATACGGTTCGGACGCCATCGCCGGCGTGCTCAACTATGGCTTGCGCGACGATAGCGGCTTCGAAGTGGTCGGCCGCTACGGCCAGACCTACAAGGGCGACGGCAAGAGCTATCAGATCTCCGCCAACCTTGGCACCAAGATCGGCGATCGCGGCTTCATCAACGTGACCGGCGAATACGACGACGATGGCCAGACCAGTCGCGGCCAGACCCGTCCCATCGCTGCGGCCTTCGCCACCCAGTTCCCCGCGCTCGCCAGCACCATTCCCAACTATCCGGGTCCGGCGCAAATCTGGGGCAACTCGCCCAGCCACGGCTGGAAGGCAGTGGTCAATGCCGCCTTTGACGTGACCGACAGCGGCAAGCTCTACCTGTTCGGCAACTTTGCGCACCAGAAGGCCGACGAAAGCTTCAACTTCCGTTCGTCCTATCCGGGTTCGACGACGTTCCAGGCGAACAACGGGACAACGAACTTCACCGATACGATCGGCGGGCGTTCGTTCTTCCAGCATCCTTACTACCAGACCATCTGCCCGGCGACGGCGCCCACCTGCGCCCCGATCGGGGGCGTGGTTGGCTATGTCCAGGACAGCAACGTCTTCAACCTCAGCTCGATCTATCCGGGCGGGTTCCTGCCGCGCTTTGTCGGCGTGACCGACCAGGCCTATGGCACCGCGGGCTACAAGGGGGATGCGGGCAAGCTGCACTACGACCTATCGGCGTCGTACAGCCGCAACGCGCTTGACCTGTCGATGTACAACTCGATCAGCCCGTCCTACGGCGGCGCTTCGCAGACCAGCTTCAAGTTCGGCAAGCTGATCCAGAAGGAATTCGACGCCAACCTCGACATGACTTACGCGGTCGACGCGGGCCTTGCCAGCGACCTGACCGTGTCGGGCGGCCTGGAATACCGCCGGGAGAGCTACACCTCGACCGAGGGTGATCCGCAGTCCTACGGTGCGGGTCCCTATGCCGTGCCGCATCCGCTCTACATCCAGTCAGCACCGGGGGTCTATACCTTCACCGGCAACTACACCGCGGCGGAATCGCCCGCGGCAAGCGGCTATGGCGGGACCAGCCCGACCTACGCCGGGACCGCACACCAGAGCAGCTATGGTGCCTATGTCGGGCTTGAAGGCGATCTGACCAGCACCCTGTCGATGGGTGTCGCGGCGCGCCTTGAGCATTACCAGAGCTTTGGCGAGGCCGTGGTGAGCAAGGCCAATGCAATCTGGCACGTCACCCCGCAGATTGCGCTGCGCGGCACGATCGGCACGGGCTTCCACGCCCCGTCGCCGGGCCAGAACAACACCCAGGTGCTGACCACGAACTTCATTGGCGGTCAGTCGATCCAGACCGGCACCTTCCCGGTGACCAGCGCGATCGCCCAGTACTATGGTGCCAAGGCGCTCAAGCCCGAGAAGTCGACCAACTATGGCGTGGGCGTGGTGTTGCAACCGGCCAGCAACGTCAACCTGACGGTCGACCTCTACTCGATCCAGGTGCGCGACAGGATCTTCATCTCGCAGACCTTCACGGTGTCTCCGGCGGATATCCTTGCCCTGCCCGAACTGGCCTCGGTCGGCGCGGGCGGCGACGTCAACTACTTCACCAACGCGCTCGACACCTCGACCCGCGGGATCGACGTGGTCGGTACCTATCGCACCGATCTTGCCAATGGCAGGCTTAACCTGACGCTGGCCTACAACTACAACCAGAACAAGGTGAAGCGGTTCGAGGCCGGCACGATCAGCGCCGCGCAGATCGACGTTGCCGAGAATCTGGCACCGCACCACCGCCTCAACCTCTCGGCAGGTTGGACGCTGGGCGATCTCGGTCTGAACCTGGCTGGCCACTACTACAGCAGCTGGCGCTCGGAGACCGACTATGCGGGGCAGACCTTCGGGGCCAAGGTGACCGCTGATGCCGAGGTGAGCTACACCTTCATGCAGCACTTCACCCTGGCGGTGGGCGCGAACAACCTGTTCGATACCTACCCGGACAAGATCAAGGCAAGCCCGACCAACCCGATCTACGCGCTGACCAACAGCCTGAGCGACGGGCAGGTCTATCCGCGCATGGGCGGACCGTTCGGCTTCAACGGCGGGTTCTGGTACGCCCGTCTCAAGGTCAAGTATTGATCGCGGGCCGCAAGGCCTGAATCAAGGATCGGGGCGGGGCGGCGAAGGCTTCCCCGCCCCTGTCTTTTGTGCCAACTGGATTGGCGTGGTGCTGGATATGGGGGACAGGATGAAAAGACTGCGTACGGGGCTTGTCGCACTGGTCTCGCTGGCGTTGCTCGCGCCGCCGCTGGGTGCCGCTTCGCCTCAACCGACGGCCGCAAGCAACGGCATGGTCGTCTCGGCTCACCATCTTGCCACCGATGCCGGCGTGGCGGTGCTCAAGCGCGGCGGCAACGCGGTCGATGCCGCGGTCAGCGTGGCCTATGCCCTGGCGGTGACCTATCCCGAGGCGGGCAATATCGGTGGCGGCGGGTTCATGACCGTGCGCATGGCCGATGGCCGCACCGCCTTCATCGATTTCCGCGAAACCGCGCCCGCAGCTGCCAGTGCGACGATGTACCAGGACGCCAGTGGCAAGGTGATCCCGCTGAAAAGCACGCGCGGTCATCTTGCCGTGGGGATTCCGGGCACCGTCGCCGGACTCGAGCTGGCGCTGGGCAAGTTCGGCACCCGCCCCCGCGCCGAGCTGATGGCCCCGGCGATCGACCTGGCGAGCAAGGGCTTCGTGCTCGACGCGAACGACGCGGCTTTCCTGTCCGAGGGCGCGGCGGACTTCGCCAGGGACCCCGCCAGCGCGGCGGTGTTCCTCAACCGCGGCAAGCCGTGGCAAGAGGGGCAGCGACTGGTCCAGGCCGACCTTGGCCGTACCCTCACCGCCGTCGCCAAGGGCGGTGCGGCTGCGTTCTACAAGGGTCCGCTCGCCGCGCGGATCGCCGCCGCCAACCGCGCCGGAGGCGGGATCATGACGGCCAGGGACTTCGCCGCCTACAAGGCGGTAGAGCGCAAGCCGATCGAATGCGACTATCGCGGCTATCACATCATCTCCGCCCCGCCGCCCAGTTCGGGTGGGGTGGTGCTGTGCGAAACGCTCAATGTCCTCGAAGGCTATGACCTTGGCGCGATGGGCTTCCATTCCTCCTCGGCGGTCCATGTCACCGTTGAGGCTTTGCGTCGGGCCTATCACGACCGCAACCTCAATCTCGGCGATCCCGATTTCGTCAAGGTCGATACCAATCGCTTCACCAGCAAGGCCTATGCCCAGGACCTGCGCGCCGCGATCTCGATGGACCACGCCACGCCATCGACCAGTCTGCCCGCGCCTGGGCTGGGCAAGGAAGGGCAATCGACCACGCATTTCTCGATCGTCGACAAGGCGGGCAATGCCGTCTCGCTGACCTACACCCTCAACGACTGGTTCGGCGCGCGGGTCACCGCCGCCGGAACCGGAATCCTGCTCAATGACGAGATGGACGATTTCTCGGCCAAGCCAGGCGAGCCCAATATGTACGGGCTGGTCGAAGGGCCGAACAACGCAATCGCGCCAGGCAAGCGGCCGCTCTCGTCGATGACGCCGACGATCGTCACGAAAGACGGCAAGCTGTTCATGGTCGTCGGCACCCCAGGGGGCAGCCACATCCCCACCGGCGTTCTGCAGGTCATGGTCAATGTGATCGACCACGGCATGACCCTGACCGACGCGGTCAACGCCCCGCGCATCCACGCCCAGTGGCTGCCCGACGTGATCTTCCACGAAAAGGACGCGCTCAGCGCTGACACCCGCGCCGCTCTGGTCGCCAAGGGGCACAAGCTGGAACAGATGGACTACTGGAACCAGGTTGCCGCGATCCTGACCGGCGCCCCCGGCGTGGGGGCAAAGCCGATCGGCAATGCCACGCTTTATGGCGCGATCGACCCACGCTTGCCGACCGGGACCGCCCAGGGGTTCTGATGCTGTCGCACCGGATCGCGACTGAAGAGGACCTGCCTGCCTTGAACGCGCTGATGACTCGCGCGATCGAACATCTGCAGGGCGGCTTCCTCACCCCCGAACAGGTCCGGGCGAGTCACAAGGTGATGGGGCTCGACACCCAGCTCGTGACCGACCGGACCTATTTCCTGGTCGAGGAGGATGGCCGGCTGGCCGGGTGCGGCGGCTGGTCGTTCCGGGCGACGCTCTATGGCGGGGATGACAGCGTGGTGGCGCGTGAACCGGCGCGGCTCGATCCCGCCACGGATGCGGCCAAGGTCAGGGCGATGTACACCGACCCCGCCTTCGTCCGCCGCGGCATCGGTCGACTGGTGCTAAATCTGTGCGAGCAGGCGGCGCGCGATGCCGGGTTCTGCCGCGTCGAATTGATGGGCACCATGGCCGGGGTGCCGCTGTACCGCGCGGCGGGCTACGTCGGCGTCGAAGAAGTGCTGTCCGCCCCGATCGACGGCGTCCGGGTGCCGTTGCTGCGCATGGGAAAGCCGCTATAGGCGGCGCCATGAACTCCTATCCCGCCCCCGCGCTCGCCCGTGTCGAGGAAATGGTCGCCGCCGCCGCAACCGATCCGGCCCGCGCTGTCGCGTTCCAGGGGGCCCCGGGGTGCAACGGCCATCGTGCAGCGCTGGAATGGGACGCGGCCTGCCTGCCGCTGCCTTGCTTCAGCTTCGAGGATGCGCTTGACGCGGTGAAGGACGGACGCGCGGCCCGCGCAATCATCCCGATCGAGAACTCGCAGCACGGCCGCGTCGCCGATATCCATTTCCTGCTTCCCGAAAGTGGACTGTCGATCGTTGGCGAGCACTTCATGCCGATCCACCACGCGCTGATGGCGCTGGGCAAGGGGCCGTTCAGCGCGGCCTATTCGCACCCCCAGGCGCTGGGCCAGTCGCGGGTATTCCTGCGGCAGCGGGGGATCGTGCCGATGGCCTATGCTGATACCGCCGGCGCGGCGGCCTATGTCGCCGAACTGGGCGATCCCGAGCTTGCGGCAATTGCCCCGAAGATCGCGGCAGACCTCTATGGCCTCGCCATCATCGAAGACAATGTCGAGGACGCCGCCGACAACATGACCCGCTTCGTCGTGCTGGCGCGCGAGGGGCTCGACCCTGCGGTGCTGGGCGATCGCGCGGCGATGACCACCTTCGTCTTCGAGGTGAAGAACATCCCCGCCGCGCTGTACAAGGCGATGGGCGGGTTTGCCACCAACGGGGTCAACATGACCAAGCTGGAAAGCTACCAGAAGGGCGCCAGCTTTGCCGCGACCACCTTTTACGCCGACATTGTCGGCGCGCCGGGCGATCCCGCGGTCGACCGCGCGCTCGAGGAACTGGCTTTCCATTGCAAGGAACTGCGGATGCTCGGCACTTACCCGCAAGAACGCACGCGCGGGTAAGGGTTCGTTTGTCATAACCGTTACTTGCGGGACAAGGCGCGGCGTGCAATCACCGTGGCCGTGTTACTGACCGCGCCGGCCATTCAGGGAGCTGAAGCTGCTCAACAGGCCGCGCAGGACTGGCAGGCGGTGCATTCCGATCCCTCGATCCAGTACGCTCCCATCCCACCGCTGAATATCCCGGTGCCGCAGGAACCCGCCTGGCTCAAGTTCCTGCGCGAGTTGCTCGAACCGATCGGCAAGGCGCTCGGCATGTCGTGGCCCACGCTCAAATGGGTCCTGCTCGCGCTTGCCGTCGCGGTCGTTCTCTATGCCGTCTGGCGGCTGACCGAACCCCTGCGTGAACGGGTGCGCGATTCCGCCGTTCCCGCTGATCCCGGCTGGGCGCCCGATCGCGACGCCGCGCTCGCCCTGCTTGAGGATGCCGACCGACTAGCCGCCGCAGGCCGCTTTGACGAGGCGACGCACTTGTTGCTCCAACGCAGCGTCCACCACATCGCTGCGACCCGGCCCGACTGGGTCCACCCTGCCAGCACCGCGCGCGAGATCGCCGCGATCCCCGCGCTGCCCGGCGCGGCGCGGCAGGCCTTCGTGGTGATCGCCGGGCGGGTCGAGCGCAGCCTGTTCGCACTTCGCGCGCTTGATGGCGGGGACTGGCAGGCCGCCCGCGCGGCCTACGCCGATTTCGCCCTGCAACGCTTGCCACTGGAATCCGTGGCATGAGCGGCGAAGCGCGCAACGCCGGGCCGTTCTCGCCGCGCGTCGCGCTGGCGCTGGTCACCGGCGGGATCGCGGTGTTCTTCCTCGTGCTGTGGCTGATTGGCTCGGGCATGAGCGATCGCCAGGCCAACGATGGCGGATCGCACGCCGCGGCCAAGGGGCTGACGGGCTATGCCGCCTTCGCGCAGTATCTGGGCAAACGCGGCTACGGCGTTTCGCTGGTCAAGTCGCCCGGTGGCCTGCACCAGCCCGGCGCGTTGATCCTGACGCCTCCGGCCTATACCGATACCAAGCAGTTACAGCGCGTGGTCGATCGCCACCGCTCGATGGGGCCGACGCTGATCGTGGTGCCCAAATGGGCGGCCTATCGGATTCCGATGAAACGCCCGGACGTGAAGGAAGGTTGGGTTGAACTGGGCGGTCCGCAGGTTGCGGAGTGGAAGGGCTTCTACGATGACATCGTCCTGTCGCTTGACCACAAACGCACACGGCAAGCCACCACCGGCTGGACCGGGGCGAG
Source organism: Pseudomonadota bacterium (assembly GCA_018241045.1). Lineage (GTDB taxonomy): Bacteria > Pseudomonadota > Alphaproteobacteria > Sphingomonadales > Sphingomonadaceae > Novosphingobium. The sequence continues at coordinate 29,911 of JAFEEP010000397.1, forward strand.
GCTGACCGGGCAGTTCCCCGATCCCCGCGTGATCCTGACCGGCAGCGGGGCCAAGCTGATCCCGCTGGTCGAAACGTCGCGCGACGGCCGGATACTTGCCGCCTATGTCGCAGATGGTGGGGATTACCCTGGACTGCGGGATCTGTCGCTGCGCCCGGAGCCCGAAGTCGACAAGGATGACGCGCACGGCGACTATCCGGTTATCTTCATCTTCGAGCCCGACCTGATCGACAACTATGGCCTGTCGCACGCCGACAATGCGCTGCTGGGCGAACGGATCGTCGCCGCTTCGCTCGAGGGCGGGGAAAAGCGGGTTGCCTTCGATCTGACGATGAACGGCTTCGGCCGCTCGCGCAGCCTGCTCAGCCTGGCCTTCGAGCCGCCCTTCCTTGCCGCTACGCTATGCCTGATGCTGGCGGTGCTGGTGCTGGGCTGGCGCGCCTTCAACCGCTTTGGCCCAGCGTTGCTCGGCACCCGGGCGCTGGCCTTCGGCAAGCGCGCGCTGGTTGCCAATGCCGCCGGTCTGATTCGTCGCACCCGGCGTCTGCACCTTATCGGCCGGCCCTATGCCGATGCCTGTCGCGACCGGTTGGTCCGGGCGCTTGCCTTGCCGACGCGGCTGGGCGCGAATGATGCCGAGCTGGCGATCGACCGCGCGCTGCACGCACGCGATCCCGATGCCCCCAGCTTTGCCGCAACCGCCGCCGCGCTGCGCACCGCGCGGCGCCCGATCGATATGCTGCGCGCCGCGCGCACCCTCCATTCGCTGGAAAGGACCTTGACCAAATGAGCGCTCCCGACATGACACTGGCGGAGGTCGGCATCCTCGCCGGGGCGATCCGCGCCGAAGTGGGCAAGGCCGTGGTCGGCCAGGCCGGAGTGGTCGACGCGCTGCTCGTGGCACTGTTCGCTCAGGGACACGTCCTGCTCGAAGGGCCGCCGGGCACCGCCAAGACCTTCCTTGCCCAGTGCTTCGCCGCCGCGGTCGGGCTCGACTTCGGACGGATCCAGTTCACGCCCGATCTGATGCCGGGCGACATCCTGGGATCGAACCTGTTCAACTTCCAGACCAGCGAGTTCACCCTCAGCCGCGGGCCGATCTTCTGCGAACTGCTGCTGGCCGACGAAATCAACCGCACCCCGCCCAAGACTCAGGCCGCGCTGCTTGAAGCCATGCAGGAACGCCGCGTTACGCTGGACGGCACGGCGCATCCGCTGCCAGCCAACTTCCTGGTGGTCGCCACCCAGAACCCGATCGAAGGCCAGGGGGTCTATCCCCTACCCGAGGCGCAGCTCGACCGTTTCCTGTTCAAGGTGCTGGTGCCCTATCCCAGCCTTGAGGAGGAAACCCGGATCGTCACCGCCTTCGGCCAGCGCGCCGGGCCGCAGCGCCCCGGCGATCTTGGCCTTGGGGCGGTGACCGATGCCGATGCGATCGCCGCCGCCGCGCGCGCGGTGAAGAGCGTGACCCTGGCCGACAGCGTCACCGATTATGTCGTCCGCCTGATCCGCGCCACGCGTGACAGTGCAGACCTGTCATCGGGGGCCAGCCCGCGCGCCGCGGTGCTGCTCGCCAATGCCGCCCGCGCCCGCGCCGCGCTCGACGGGCGTGATTTCGTCTTGCCTGATGACGTCAAGGCGCTCGCCGCGCCTGTCCTGCGCCACCGCCTGCTGCTCTCCCCCGCCGCAGAGATCGAGGGCAAGCAGGTTGAGGCGCTGGTCGCCGACCTGGTCGAGTCGACCGAGGCGCCGCGGTAGCAGCGATGGCCTCCGCGCCCCTCCACCTGCGCGCCCGCGTTGTTCCCACCGCGCGCGCCGCCGCACTGATCGTGGTCGCGGCGCCGGTAGCGGTGCTGATCGCCGCGCTCGCGCCCGAGGCGTGGGTGGTCGCGCCGCTGATCGGATCGCTTGTGCTGGGGTTGATCCTGCTTGACGCCGCGCTGGCCGGACGGGCGATCGGACTTGACGTCTCCGCCGCCCCCGATGTCGAGGTCGGCCACGGCGAGCGACTGGTTCTCGATGCCGCCTTCGCCGGGGGATGGCGATCCAGCGTTGCCGGGGCACTGGCCAGCGACGCGCGCTTGCTGCCCGGCGGGCGCGCCGAACAGGTGCTTGCGCCGCTCGACAGCCTGCACTGGCAGGCGAGCATCGACTATGTTCCTACCCGTCGCGGCACTGGCGCGCTCGATCATGTCTGGCTGCGCTGGGCCGGGCCGCTCGGGCTTGGCGCTCGGCAGGTCGCGCGCGAATTGGGCCAGGCGGTGCGGGTCTGGCCCAACCTTGCGCTGACCCGCTCGCCCACGCTCCAGGCGTTCCTCAAGGATGCGCAGTTCGGCCTGATCGCGCGGCGCATCCGCGGCGAAGGCACGATGTTCGAGGCGCTGGCCGAATACCAGCCGGGCATGGACCGCCGCCGGATCGATTGGAAGGCCAGCGCGCGCCATGCTCACCTCTATGCCAAGGAAATGGAGGCCGAGCGCAACAATCAGATCGTCTTCGCCTTCGATTGCGGCCAGGCGATGTGCGAACCGGTGGCGGGCATGGCGCGGATCGATCGCGCGGTCTCCGCCGCGCTCGCCACCGCTTACGTGGCGCTTAAAGGGGGCGACCGTGTGGCGCTGTTCGGCTTTGCCGCCCGGCCCGAGGTGTTCACCCCGTTCGTTGCCGACGCGCGTGATTTTCCCCGCCTGCAGGGCGCCGCCGCCGCGCTCGACTACCATGCGCAGGAACCCAATTTCACCCTCGCACTGGCGACGCTGGCGGGGCGCTTGCAGCGCCGCAGCCTGATCGTGGTGTTCTCCGACTTCACCGATCCGACCAGTGCGGAACTGATGATCGAATCGATCGGGCGGCTGACATCGCGCCATCTGGTGCTGTTCGTCACCATGGCCGACGACGAGCTTGAGGGGCTGGCAACCGAAGCGCCACGCGACCTGCAGAGCCTGGCCATGGCGGCAACCGCCGACGCGCTGCTGCGCCAGCGCGCGCTGGTGCTGTCGCGGCTGCGGCAATTGGGGGTCGACGTGATCGAGGCGTCTTATGACCGGATCGGGATGCGGCTGATCGACACCTATCTGGCGATCAAGCGCAAGGGGGCGATTGGCTGATGGCACTGTTCGGATTGTTCAGCGGCAAGGCCAGCGCGAGTGACGCGGCGGTCGAGGCGGCGGCGCTGCGTTCCGACCGTTTCCGACAGGAGCGCGAGGCGGACTGGACCCGGCTCGATACGATCGTCACGCGGCTGGAGGCGGGGCGCACCCGCCGCCTGTCCGATGCCGACGTGCTGGCGCTGCCGGTGCTCTACCGCACGGTTGCCTCAAGCCTGTCGGTGGCGCGCGAAACCTCGCTCGACGCCGCGACGCTGGCCTATCTTGAAGGGCTGGTGCAGCGCGCCTGGTTCCAGGTCTATGGGCCGCGCGTCACCCTGTGGGGCTGGCTTCGGCGCTTCTTTGGCGGCGAGTGGAGCCGTTCGGTGCGCGGCCTGTGGCCCGAACTGATTGCCGCGCTGGCGTTGATGGTCGCGGGGGCAGTGGTCGGCTGGCTGCTCGTCGCAGGCGACCAGGACTGGTACTTCTCGCTGGTCCCAGGCGGGTTCCTTGACGTGCGGGTTCCCGGCGCCAGCCGCGAGGTGTTGAGGGGCACGCTGTTCGACGGGGCGAAACAGGACGGCCTCACGGTCTTTGCCGCCTACCTGTTCAGCCACAATGCGGGGATCGCCATCCTCTGCTTCGCGCTGGGCTTCGCCTTCGGGGTCCCGCCCCTGCTGCTGCTGATCCAGAATACCGCGACGCTGGGGGCGATGCTGTGGCTGTTCCACGGCCAGGGGCTGACCTACGAATTCGTCGGCTGGCTTTCGATCCACGGCACGACCGAGCTGCTGGCGATCCTCCTCGCCGGGGCGGCGGGGTTGCACGTCGGGCGCTCGATGGCCTTCCCCGGCAAGCGTTCGCTGATCGAGGCAGCGGCCGAGGCCGGGCAGCGCGCTGCGGTGGTCATGGCCGGGGTCGTGCTGATGCTGGTCTGCGCCGGCCTGCTCGAAGGGCTGGGGCGCCAGTTGATCGAGGCGACCCCGGCGCGCTACGCGATCGGCTATGGGATGCTGACCTTCTGGCTGTTCTATTTCTTCGCCTTTCGCCGTGATCCGCAGGGGAGCGAGAGCGAATGACCGCCGTGGTCCTGCCCCGCAAGCTGTCCGTCCGGTCGGACCGCCGCCGCACCCTCCTCACGCCCGAGGGGATTGCCCTGCCGATCGTCCTCGCCAGCCGAGGCACGCGGCTGGGCGCGCTGCTGATCGACCTGCTGATCATGTTCGTGTCGTTGCTCGTCACGACGTTGATCCTGGCTTACGGCGGGATACGGCTGTGGGGAGACACCAAGGGTGGCGAGCCCGGCGCTGTCCAGTTCCTGATCATCGCCTGGCTGGTCGTGGTCTGGCTGACCCGCTACGCCTATTTCCTGGTGTTCGAGCTGGGTCCGCGCGGCGCCACCCCGGGCAAGCGGATCACAGGGATCCGCATCGCCGCGCGCAACGGCGGGCGGCTCACCGCCGAAATGGTGCTGGCCCGCAACCTGCTGCGCGACATCGAACTGTTCCTGCCGCTGCAATTGCTGATCTCGGCGCGGGGAATCGAGGGCACCGACTATGCCGGGCTGACGGCGGGGCTCTGGTTCCTGATCTTTGCGCTTTTCCCCTTCTTCAATCGCGACCGGCTGCGTGCGGGCGATCTGATCGCCGGGACATGGGTGGTCGAGGCGCCGAAACGCAAGCTTGAGGCCGCGCTGTCGACCAGCGGCCCGGCCTTGCGCGGGACCAGCTCGACCACCGGGGTCAGCTATCGGTTCACTGATGCCGAGCTGGCGATCTATGGCGAGTATGAGTTGCAGACGCTCGAACGCGTACTGCGCGAGGGACGGCCCGAGGCTATGGCCGCGGTGCACGAGGCGATCTGCCGCAAGCTCGGCTGGAACCCCGGCGCGGGCGACGAGCGCGCCTTCCTCGAAGCCTATTACACCCAGCTTCGCGCCCGGCTGGAAAGCGGGATGCGGATGGGGCGACGCAAGGCCGACAAGAACACACCCGGCACGGGGTGAACCCGCGCCGGGTGCGATGCGTCCCTATTTGCGGAAGTTCATCGCCTGCCACAACTGCGATCCGGTGACGTGGCGGAACTTGGCCCGGTCGCCCGATGCCGCTTCCATCTGCGCATCGGTCATCTTCATGTGCTGCCGGAACTGGTCGGCCCGCTTGTCGTTTTCCGCGCCGGTCGGCAGCGTCTTGTAGCTGACGATCAGGATCAGATCGGGTTCACCCGGCCGTTTGTGGACGTTCCCCATCACCTGATAGCCGGTGATCCAGCCCTGCGATTTGGCGAATTCCTGGTTGTCGCGCCAGATCGAGGCGAGGAAGGTCGCATAGTCAAGGTAGTGGCCATCATCGATGGTGACTTCGGTGACTTCGGAATAGTCCCCGCCGACGAACGGATCAGCGTTCTGGGCGATCGCAGGTGCGGAATAGGCAAGCGTGATCGACGCGGCCAGCACGGCCGCCTTGCGCATTGTCAGCATTGGATAGTCCTCCAGTTGGGCAGGCTGGGCCGGACGATTCGGGCGGAGCCTGCGCCTTGCGCGGGAGACTGGCGACCCGGAAATCAGTGCTTCCGGTGGCAAGGTGGCGGGAAGCTAACCGACCTTTCCACAGAGTCAATGGTGATGCCCCAGGCGAACTTGCCAGCGATGCCGGGGCGCGGCACAGAGCGGGGAGAAGTCCGTTCCCGCGATGAGAGAGACATGAGCGAAGTCACCCTGCGCGCTGCCCAATCCGCCGACATTCCGGCGCTGTCGCGGTTGGCAACCGATGCTTTCATCGCCAAGTTCGGCCATCTCTACAGCGCGGAGGACCTTGCCGCGTTCCTCGATCAGGTTCTGTCCCAACAGGGAATCGCCGGGGACTATGCCGATCCCGACCAGATCTATCGCCTCGCCGAGGTCGACGGCACGATGATTGGTTTTTGCAAGATCGGGCTCAAGCCATGCTGTCCCGAATACGCCCGCGGGAAACGGGCAATGGAGCTCAAGCAGCTCTACACCGCCGCCGGGGCAACCGGGCAGGGAATCGGCGCGCGGCTGATGGACTGGGCCATGGCCGAACTCGCCGCGCGCGGCGCGGACGAGGTGCAGCTTTCGGTCTATTCGGAAAATTTCGGCGCGCATCGCTTCTACGATCGCTACGGCTTTTCCAAGGTCGCCGACATCACCTTTACCGTGGG
>JAFEEP010000398.1 GCA_018241045.1 Pseudomonadota bacterium
GGCGTGCGGCTGCGCAAGCTGGCCGAGAACCTGCTGCTCAACGACACCTTCCATGGCGCCCGTCATGGCGTGTTGCGCTCGCTGGTCAACGAGATCGGCGAAAGCTGCAACCTGACCGCGCTCAGCGGCAGCGAGGTGATGTACCTCGACCGTGTGGAGACCCCCGCCCCGCTGCGCTTCTATCTGCATTCGGGCTCGCGGGTGCCCGTGCACTGTTCGGCCAGCGGCAAGCTCTTCCTGGCGGGCATGACACCGGCACAGCGGCAGCGACTACTGGGCCATGCGCCATTGGAGGCCTTCACGCCCAAGACCTTGACCCATCCGGACGCGCTGGAAGAAGAGATCAAACAGGTCAAACGCCAGGGCTTCGCGCTCGACAATGAAGAGTTTCTGCCCGGCCTGATGTGCGTGGCCGTACTGGTGCCCAGCACCAGTGGCCGCTCCAACCTCTGCGTGGCGGTTCAGGCGCCCATCATGCGTCTGACCCCCGACAAGGCGCTGGGCCTGCTGCCCGCGCTGCAACGCGCTGCCGATGCGCTCAGCCGGATCGAGCACGACGCATCCGACACCCTCGGCGGCGGCGCCCTTGGCTGAGCACGCACGTCGCTCCCACTGAAAGACCTCAATCCATGTCCGAGCTGACCTCCTTGCGCCCAACCCAGACCGTTTCGGTTCGCGATATGTTCGGGATCGACTCCGACCTGCAGGTCCCTGCCTTTACCGAGCGGGACGAGCATGTGCCGGAGATCGACTCCAGTTACCGCTTCAACCCTTCGGTCACGCTGGCACTGCTGGCCGGATTTGTCCGAGACCGCCGCGTGATGGTGCAAGGGCTGCACGGCACGGGCAAATCCACCCATATCGAGCAAGTTGCAGCGCGCCTGAACTGGCCCTGTGTACGCGTCAACCTCGACGGTCATGTGAGCCGGCTTGACCTGGTGGGCAAAGACGCGGTGGTGCTACGCGAGGGCCAGCAGGTGACCGAGTTCCAGGAAGGCATCGTGCCCTGGTCTCTGCAGCGCCCCATGGCCCTGATCTTCGACGAGTACGACGCCGGCCGCCCCGACGTGATGTTCGTGATACAGCGCATCCTGGAGCGCGACGGCCAGTTCACGTTGATGGACCAAAACCGCGTGCTGCGCCCGCACCCGTATTTCCGGCTGTTCGCCACCGCCAACACCGTGGGTCAGGGTAACCTGAGCGGTCTCTACCACGGCGCCCAGCGGCTGAACCACGCGCAGATCGACCGCTGGAACATCGTGGTGGCACTGAACTACCTCGAACGCAAGGAAGAAGTGGCCATCGTCACTGCCCGCGTGCCCGCCTATGCCGACGCGGCGGGCCAGGACATGATCAACGCCATGGTGGCGGTGGCCGAGCTCACCCGCCAAGGCTTCCGGGTTGGCGATCTGTCGACGCTGATGTCGCCCCGCACGGTGATTACCTGGGCCGAGAACGTAGAAATCTTCCGGGACCCCGGCATGGCGTTCCAGCTGTCCTTTGTCAACAAGTGCGACGAGTCCGAGCGCCCCATCGTCGCCGAATACTTCCAGCGCTGCTTCCACCGCGAGCTTGAAGCCTCCTTCGCCCACAGCGAAGCCTGATTTTCATGGTCGAGCGCCAGACCACGGCCGGCGCAGCGCGCCACCAGCAACGCATCGATGATCTCTGCGCGGCCTCGATACGAGCCCTCAGCGGTCAGGCCGGGCTGCATTTCCGCGGTCGGCGTCTGTTCCGGGGCAACAAGGCCCTGCCCCCCTTCGCGCCACACCTCAGCCCCAGGCCCTCATCGGACGATTTCGGCTCGTTCCGGGGCGCCGCCGATGCTATGGCACTGCGCCTGCGCTGTGCCGACCCAGGTCTGCACCAGCGCTTGCGTCCCAGCGATCCGATGGAACGCATGTTGTTCGAGATGCTGGAGCAGTTCCGTGTCGAGTCGCTCGCACCGGCCGACATGCCCGGCATGGCGCACAACCTGCGCCACCGCTTCGAAGCATGGTCGATGGCGTTCTACAACAGCGGCCTGACCGAAACCGCCAAAGGCATGTTGCTGTACACGGTGGCGCAGATCACCCGCTCGCGCGTGACCGCGCAGCCGGTGGTCGAGGCCACGGAAGACGCGATCGAAGCCACCCGCATGTCGATTGTGCGCAGCCTGGGCCATGGCCTTGCAGGCCTGCGCCGCCATCGCTCAGACCAGGCTGCCTACGCCACACACGCGCTGTCCATCGCCCATATGGTCTCAGGCATGCTGGCTGCCTACGACCTGGAGGAGGTGGCAGGCTCCAACGAGAGCGACACCGAACCCGACGACAAGGCATTGGACTTCAACCTCTGGATGGACTTCGATGGCAAAGAGGGCGAAGAGGGTTTCACCACCGCCAGCTCGGGCACCAGCCGTACCCTGACCGAATCGGGCGGCGGGTACCGGGTGTTCACCGATGCGTTCGATACCGAGCGGGACGCGGCTAAACTGGTGCGCGCTGCCTTGTTGTGGGAGCATCGGAAACAACTGGACCGCCTGATCGAACGCCAGGGCCTGTCGGCGGCCCGGCTGGCACGCGAGCTCTGCGCGGTACTCTTCACCCCGGTACGCGATGGCTGGCTGAACGGCCAGGAAGAAGGCCAAATCGACGGCCGCCAGCTCAGCCAGCTGATCACCTCGCCCTCGGAGCGCCGCCTGTTCCGCATCGAGCAGCACGTCCCCGCCTGCGACAGCGCTGTGACCTTCCTGATCGACTGCTCAGGCTCGATGCGCGAGCACATCGAGTCGGTGGCGATCCTGGTCGACGTGATGACCAGGGCGCTGGACCAGATCGGTGTCGTCACCGAGGTGCTGGGCTTCACCACCAACGCATGGAACGGCGGACAAGCCCAGAAAAGCTGGCAGCGCGCCGGCCGACCGCCCCATCCCGGCCGGCTCAACGAAGTCGCCCACCTGGTGTTTAAGGACAGCGACACACCGTGGCGCCGCGCCCGCCCCGCCATGGGCGCCCTGCTCAAGAGCGACCTGTTCCGCGAAGGCGTGGACGGCGAAGCGGTCAGGTGGGCCGCACAGCGACTGGTGCAACGCCACCATGGCCGGCGCCTGCTGCTGGTCATATCCGATGGCAGCCCTACCGACTGTGCAACAGCGTTGGCCAACGACACTCACTACCTCGATCACCACCTGTGTCAGGTGGTGGCCGGTCTGGAGGCCCAGGGCGAGGTGGAGGTGTACGGGATCGGTGTCGGCCTGGACCTCAGCCCTTAC
>JAFEEP010000399.1 GCA_018241045.1 Pseudomonadota bacterium
CCGACCTGGGCGATGAAGGCGTCGGCCTTGGGCGATCCGTGTGCCTCGATCCACGGTACGTCGGATTCGAGGAACACGATCAGGTCGGCCCGCTTGAGCACGGCATTGGCATCGGGACCGAGGCGGTTGGGATGGTTGGCGGGGATGTTGAGAAAGCGGTGCCACGGGTCGGCCACGCCGATCGCGAATCGTTCCGCGCAGGTGACGAGCAGGTCAACGGACTCGCGCTCTATCCCCGATGCAGTCGCGACGATGACCGGAAACTCGGCCGCCACGATCCGATCGGCAAGCTGTTCGATCGCATCGGGATCGGGCCAGACAGCCTGCGTGACCGGGGTGTTCAATGTCACTTCCTTGGCACCCTGATCCGCCTCTGCGAGAACCTCGCGCGGCAGGGCGAGATAGACCGGGCCGCGTGGATGAGCGCTGGCCAGGCTCAGCGCGCGGTCGACCACCGCTTCGACCTGCCGCGAATCGCGCAGTTCATAGTCCCACTTGACGAACTCCCGAACCAGGCTGGCCTGGTCGAACATCTCCTGCGACCAGTGGATCGGCAGGTCGCGCGCGCCGACCGCGCCGCCTTCGAGGATCGGCGAGCGTCCGGCGGTGATCAACAGCGGAATACGATCACGAGCAGCGTTGGCAACGGCGCAGGCGGCATTGGCGGTGCCGACGTTGACGTGCAGCATCACCGCCTGCGGGCGCCCCGAAACAAGCGCCGCGCCGTGCGCCATGCCGCCAGCCAGGTTTTCGTGCGCACAGAGCACAGGCTTGGGCAGGTCGGCCCCTCCGTCCCTTGCGTTGGCAGCATAGGCATCGACGATCGGGGCGAAGTCGGTCCCCGCGTTGACGAAGATCGAATCGATTCCGTGCCGGGCGAGGGCGGTCAGGTAGCGGGTGGCAGCTGTCTGGGACATGGAATCCTCTCGGTTCGAATTTTTCTCACCAAGGCTATAGATTGAACGATCTATAAATGCTAGTGCCAAATGCGGCATGGGCAATGATCCAGACCCGATGATCGAAACGCAGTGTTCACCAAACGAGGAATTCTGCGGCTTTGTTGGGGCTCTGATCTTGCCTTTGCGCGACTGTGCTTCAGATTTGGGAGATGAAATGATGTCCGTTGCAGGAAAATACGACACCACCGTCAAGAGCCCGATGGGCGACCAGAAGGGCGTCTTCACCGTCATTCCCGCCGATGGCGGCGCCTTCACTGGCAGCGTCGTCGACGGCATGGGAACCATGGAAGTTGTCGACGGCAAGATCGACGGCAACACGCTCACCTGGAAGATGAGCACCAAGGTTCCGATCCCCCTCGACTTCAACTGCGAAGTGGTGATCGACGGCGACAACCTGGCTGGCAAGGTCAACGCCGGCGCCTTTGGGGACATGGCGCTCAGCGGCACCCGCCAAGGCTGACCGGTCTGGTGCGGCCGCCGGATAAGGTCCGGCGGCCGGCCAGCCCTTCGGACGAAGGAGCACGAACCATGACCACGCCACCACTGTTCAACTGCCTGAGCTGGTCGCTCGATGCCGATGGCGTTGCCACGGTTTTGCTCGATCGGGGCCCGGCCAACGCGGTCGATCGGGATATGTATATCGAGATCGCCGCGCTGTTCTCGGACCCCGACCGGATGGGCGAGGTGCGGTCAATCGTGCTCGGGGCCAAAGGGCGTCACTTTTGCGCGGGCAACGATCTCGACGAATTCGCGACCATGACCCCCGACAACGGCGCCGAACGGATGTGGCGCGTGCGCGAAGCGTTCTTCGCGATTCAGGACTGTCCGGTGCCGGTGATTGGCGCCGTTCACGGTTCGGCATTGGGCACGGGGCTGGCGATCGCCGCTTCGTGCGATTTGGTGGTGGCGAGACCGGACGCCAGGTTCGGTCTGCCCGAGCTGACCGTCGGCGTCATGGGTGGCGCCGCCCACCTCGCGCGCCTGGCGACGCAGCCTGTCGTAAGGCGAATGTATTTCACCGGCGAACCAGTCGATGCCCGTCAATTGGCTGATTGGGGTGGGGGTGTATTCCTCTACGATGGTGAGGATCTGATCGGCGAGGCCCAGCGCCTTGCCCGCCGAGCCGCTTCATTCAGCCCCACTGCCGTGCGCCTCGCGAAGCAGATCCTCAACCGCATCGAAACAATGGATCTCAAGCCCGGTTATGAATTCGAGCAGGGGTTCACCGTGCGGATGAGCGGGCATCCCGATTCCAAGGAAGCCTTGAAGGCCTTCGCCGAGAAGCGCGCGGCGGACTACCTGCCTCGCAATCCCGGCTGGACGATTGAAGTCTAAGCTTGCCGCGCAGCCCTTCTGCGCGCTCACAGGAAGGTTTCATTGCGATGCTCGATACTGCGACCCGATCGGCGTTTACCCAGGACCACGAGATGTTTCGCGATTCGGTCCGCAAGTTCTTTGCCCGTGAACTGCTGCCCAAAATCGACCAGCATGAGCACGATGGAATCGTCGGGCGTGACTTCTGGCTCGCCGCGGGGGAAGCGGGACTGCTCTGCCCGACTGTGAAGCCCGAATACGGCGGGCTTGGGCTTGATTTCGGCTACAACGCCGTGGTGGGTGAGGAGCTGGCCTATGCCGGTTCCTGCGCGGGCATAGGCCTGCAAAGCGATATCGTCGCCGACTATATCGAGGTCTACGGATCGGAAGAGCAGAAGCAGCAATACCTGCCGAGCATGGTCACCGGCGAAGTGATCACGGCGATCGCCATGACTGAACCGGGGACCGGATCGGACCTGCAGTCGATCCAGACCACCGCCAGGGTGGAGGGCGGCGACTACGTCATCAATGGGGCAAAGACCTACATCACCAATGGCCAGAACGCCGACCTGATCCTGGTGGTTGCCAGGACTGCAGCCGACGCGGGCGCAAAGGGCCTGTCGATCATCCTGGTCGATGCCGATACGCCGGGTTTCGCGCGTGGACGCAATCTCGACAAGATCGGACAGCACTCGGCAGACACCTCGGAGCTGTTCTTCAACGACGTGCGGGTTCCCCGATCGAATTGCCTTGGCGAGGAAGGCAAGGGTTTCGCCTATCTGATGAACCAGCTCCCGCAAGAGCGGCTGTCGATCGCGTTCTGCGCCCAGGCTGCGGCGCAGCGCGCCTATGACGAAGCGGTCAACTTTGCGAAGGAGCGCAAGGCGTTTGGTCAGACCGTATTCGACTTTCAGAACACTCGCTTCACGCTCGCCGGACTCAAGGCGGAATTGCAGGTAGGCTGGGCGCACATCGACTGGGCGCTGGCCCGCCACATCAAGGGCGAACTGACCACCGCCGAGGCATCTGCCGCCAAACTTTGGCACACCGAACTGCAGGGCCGGACCTGCGATGCGGCGCTGCAATTGCACGGCGGGGCGGGCTACATGAACGAATATCTGATAGCACGGTTGTGGCGCGATGCGCGGGTAACCCGAATATTCGGCGGAACGAGCGAGATCATGAAAGAGGTTATCGGCCGCTCGCTCTGAGCGATCGGATTGGGCACAAGACGCGGAGGAAGGCATGGCAGGTTTCGACCAACGCGATTTCCGCTCGGCATTGGGCCGCTTTGCCACCGGCGTGACGATCATCACTGCCCGGGGCGGCGATGGCCGCGCCGTGGGGGTGACAGCGAACAGCTTCAATTCGGTCTCGCTCGACCCGCCGCTGGTGCTCTGGTCGCTCGATCGCAAGTCGGGATCGCTGGATGCCTTCGAAAGCGCCGACGAGTTCGCGATCCACGTTCTGGGGCTCGATCAGGAACATCTGTCGAACCGTTTCGCCTCGCGTGGGGCGGACAAGTTCGAAGGACTGGCGATCGGCGATACGGGCGTGCCGTTGCTTGAAGGCAGCGCCGCGCGGTTTCATTGTCGTAAGGTCCAGCGTCACGACGTTGGCGATCATATCCTCTACATCGGCGAGGTGATCGCGTTTCACGCCAGCGACGATGCCCCGCTGCTTTACCTGCAAGGCCGCTATGGCGAGGCGCGTCGGCGCGAAGTGGCCGAACTGAGCTATGATCTCGAGGCAGCGCGGCTGGGCAAGGGGGCAATCCTCAATCTGTTGTCCGACGCCTATGTGCGGATCATCGCCCGGTTCCATGCCGAGTTCGGCGCCCTGGGCCTGAGCCAATCCGCACCCGTCGTGCTGATCGCCCTGTCCGAAGGGGTGATCGCGCTGGATGAGATCACCCGGGCGGTCGAGGCGCGCGCCTATCGCTTTTCCGCCGAGGAGCAGCAGGCAATGGTCCGGCAAGGCTTGATCGCCATCGCCGATGGCAGGGTGACCCTGCTACCCGAAGGCAAGACAGCCTATGCCCGGATGCTCGCCGCGATGAAGCGGGTCGAAGATCACCTGATCGGCGGACTGACGGCTGGCGAGGTGGCCGAGGCTCGGCACTTCCTCGCCAAGCTGGGCAATCTCGCCGAGGATTGAGGAGCAGGTTCAGCGTGGCAGGCCGAGCCAGTTGACCACGTTGTTGCGCTGCACGGCGGACGATCCGCCAATGATCGGCAAGGCCAGCACATCGCGCACATAGCGTTCGATATCGAAGCCCTTCACATAGCCATAGGCGCCGAAGATATCCTGCGCGGTGAGCACGATGGTGCGCGCCGCCTCAGCCGCGAACAGCTTGGTCATCGATGTTTCGGTGCCGCAGCGCACGTGCCGGTCTGCCAATCCTGCCGCCTGATAGA
>JAFEEP010000039.1 GCA_018241045.1 Pseudomonadota bacterium
AGTGGGAGTTCCTGCCTGATCCGAAAGGCGAAATGATGGACTTTGTCGGCGGATTCCCGATCACCGCGCAACAGGAAGGCCGCTGGAGGCGTGTGGGTGATACGCGCGAGCCGGATCGCTGGATGGCCTGGGGCGAATCGGACCGCCGCAACGGCAGCGCGCGCAATGTGCGCGGCAGCGAACTCTGACGCGCCCAATCAACACGAGACACGAAAAAGGAGCTCCCATGAGCATCGACGCGAAGGCCATCGAGCATTTCCTGCACACACAGCTTGCCCGATGGAACGCCTCCGACAAGGAAGGTTTTCTGGCTGCTTACCGCGAGGTCGCGCCCGGCGGTCTCTCAATCGAATACGTCGGCCGACCGCCCGCTGACGGGTGGCCGGTGCTTGAAGCGATGTGGACCGCGCAGAACGCCAAGATCGACATCGAGGAGGTCGCGATGATCATCAATGGCTGCGAGGCGGCCTGTCACAACCGCAACAGGGTGAAGGGGACCGATGTGACGATCGAAACCATCGAGCTCTATCGCTTCGACGAGGGCGGCAAGCTCCACGTGCGCTACTTCATTCGTCAGCCCTGAACGGGCAGTAACGGCGCGGTCGGGAAAAACCGCGATTGCGAACGTCCTCTCTACATCCTGAGGCAGGTGCGGCGTGTTCTGACACCCGGTCAGATCACGCCGTTCTTGTTTCGGAGGGGATTCAGTCGTATATTTGAACAAAAATGCAAAAACTGAACATATAACTACGAGAGGCTGTGCATCGGTGAGGCCGCTCGACCCCGCGATCGAGCGCTTCATGCAGGGTCGGGTGGCTCGTCGAAGTTCTGCAGCCTTGCCTGAGCGTTCTGACCGACGTCTCGCCGGGCAATCCGTTCATCCCAACCGAGGACCCACCATGGCGAGAATCCAGCCCATTCCCCTCGATGCGTTGCCTGCACCGCTTGCCGACGCAGTGGCGCGGGGGTGCGCCAACCGCATGTTGAGTTCCACCGTCCCGGTGCAGGTCTGGGCACATCGCCCCGAGCTTGCCCAAGCCTGGCTCGCGACCCTGGAAACGATGCACGTGAGTGGGGTGCTCGACGGCCGCCTCCGCGAGCTGGTGCGGCTCAGGATCGCCTCGATCACGACCTGCAAGGCGTGTCAGCTCGCGCGCAAGGACGACGCGGTGAGCGAGGAGGATATCGCCTGCCTGAGCGCGGACGATGCTCGTTTTTCGCCGCACGAGAAGGCGGCGCTGCGATACGCCGAGCTCTTTGCGGCCGACTACATGGCCATCGACGACGCGGTATTCGCCGAGCTCGGCCGCCATTTTTCCACCGCCCAGATCGTCGAACTGAACATGTTCTGCGCGCTGATGCTAGCGGGTGGGCGCATGACCTATGTGCAGCAGGCGTACGCGGAGTAGGGCGATGCACGAAGGCATCCTCGCCGGTATCCGCGTCGTCGAGATCGCATGCGGCATCCCCGGTCCGGCGGCCGGGTTGCTGCTCTCGGAGGCGGGTGCGGAAGTCATCCGCATCGAAGCGCCGGGCAGCGATGCGGAGCAGGGCACGGCCTTGTTCTCCGTTCTCAACAGGGGAAAGCGTCGGGTCGAGCTCGACCTGGATCGCGATGATGGGCGCGGGCGTCTGCGTGCCTTGCTGGCCGACGCCGACGTGTTGATCCACGACTTCATACCCCGCCGTGCGGCGGCGTTGGGGCTGGCGGACGACGTGCTTGCTGCAGCATGCCCGCAGCTTGTTGTCTCGGCAATCACCGGCTGGCCATCCCGGCATCCACTCGCCGAGGCCTTGCCGCGGGAATCGCTCGTGCTCGCGCGCTTGGGTCTGCTCGACGAGCAGCCTGGTCATCGGCCGGGCCCGATCTTCGTCCGCATGCCATTCGCGAGTTGGCTCGCCGCCTGGTTCTGCGTCATCGGGGTGATGGCGCGTCTGATCGCACGTCGACGCGACGGGCGCGGCGGGGCGGCTCACACCAGCCTCGCCCAGGCCGCGCTCGCACCGATGAGCATGCACTGGTCACGCGCCGAGACGCCGACACCGGTGTTCGTGAAAGGGCTCGACAAGACGACGCCTATTCCGCTGCACCGATGCTTCGACGGGCGCTGGATCCATGTGCACTACTCGCCGGACAAGGCGCCTTGGATGGCAGAGGCGCTCGCAGCGATGGGGCCCGAGGCGGTCGCGGCCGAGAACGCGAAATATCCACCCAGCCACGTTGCGCCAAACTTCGGCGCGAATAGGGCAATCATTGCCACGCGCCCTGCGCAGGAATGGGTCGAACACTTCTGGCAGCACGACGTGGCCGCACAGGTTGCGGCCCCTTTCGGTGAGATATACCGCGACGAACAGGCGCGTGCCAACGGATTTGTCGTGATGGTGGACGATCCCGTCCTCGGTCACGTGTTCGAACCCGGGCCGGCGTACACCACCGACCCTCCCCCGCGCCTGCGCGGCGGGTTGCTGCCGCTTGAATCGGACCCGGCTTGGAGCGTCCCGCGCGCGCAAGCATTCGACGGCGTGCCGAAGGGGCAGTCGGGGAGCGCACCCCTCACTGGCCTCAGGGTGCTCGACCTGGGCGCCTACCTTGCGGGGCCCTTCGCGACGCAGCTCCTCGCCGACCTCGGCGCCGAAGTCATCAAGGTGGAACCCCCCGGTGGC
>JAFEEP010000003.1 GCA_018241045.1 Pseudomonadota bacterium
GGGTTGGTCTGCCGCGGTTCTGGACAGCCTTCGCCCGGCCCCGTCCACCGGGCGCCACAGCCGGTAAAAAACGCGTGAACCCGAAGCCACAGAGGATTAGCATCCCGGCGATGAAACTCCGCCTCGCTCTCGCCTGCGCCCTCGTCGCAGTTGCCAGCCCGCTCGCCGCCGAGCGTCTCGAGTTCGACCACCGGCTCTATCCGGCGCTCCAGCGGGTGCTGGATGCGGATGACAAGGGCATGATCGATTTCCAGGGCGGCAATCCCGCGCGGCTGGTCGACCTGATCGCGGTCAAGGGCACTTCGGCGCATGACTGGACAGAGGCGATGGAGATCGTCTCCATCCCCCGCCCCCGCAAGATCGCAACCGCGCGCGACTGGATGGCCTTGTTGCAGCAACAGGCCGTGGCCCGTTGCCCGGCCGCCACCTTCACCCTTCTGGCCGAGGATGCGAATTCGGTCACCTTCGAGCGCCGTTCGCCCGCTTGCGCCGCCGAACCGGCGAGCCTGGGCATCCACCGTCTGGTCGCGGGCAAACGCTCGTGGTTCGAACTGTCGGTGCTGGCCAAGGGTGGGCTCGATCCGGCCGCGCGCGAACAGTGGCTGGCCGTGCTGGCTTCGGCCCACACCGACTGAGCCCCCTACCCAGCCTTCCGCAGCGGCGGCCAACGGACAAAAAAGGGGGCGGAAGGCTTGCGCCCCCCGCCCCCAGTCTCAGGGTGGAGTGTTAGAACCCGATCAGAAGTTGACCGTCGCCTTCACGCCGAAGGTGCGCGGCGCGTTGAAGTTGGCATAGTCGCCAATCACCGAGCCGTTGGCGTTCGAGCGGCGATAGATGTGGTGTTCGTTAAGCAGGTTCCGGGCCCAGGCCGTGAGCGTGGCCTTGGTTCCGTTCGAAGTCAGCGGAATATCGGCCAGGGCCAGGCTGCCGTTCACGATGAAGCTCGAGTCGGTCAGCACGGCCTCGTTCTGGAAGCTGTAGGTCGGGTCCGAATAGTTGGCATCGGCATGCAGACGCAGGCTCATGCCGTCCTTGATCGGCAGTTCATAATCGACCGAGCCCGACACCGCGTTCTTCGGCGTGAAGACGGTGAACACCTGCGTCAGCTGCCCGTAAAGCGGGCCGGCCAGCGGGTTCGGCGTGAGCGGAACGTTCACGTCGGTATAGGCATAGGACGCGCCGAACGTGAGGCCATCAACCGGGCGTACGGTCAGTTCGGCTTCCAGGCCCTTGATCCGCGAATTGCCGGGGGCATTGGCCGTTTCTTCGGTGTGCTTGTTGAAGAACGGCGAAGCCGCATTGGTTTCGACGTAGTCGAAATCGATCTGCGTGTTCTTGCGATCCATGATGTAGGCGGCAAGATTCAGGCGCACATGGTGATTGAGGAAATCGGTCTTGGCGCCGATTTCGTAGGACTTCACCTCTTCCGGCAGGAACTCGCGGAAGGTCGCCGAGCGCGAGTTGGCGCCACCCGAACGGAACCCGGTCGAGAACTTGGCGTAGAGGTTGACCCCGTCAGCCGCATCCCACGCCAGCGTCACCATCGGGTCAAACCGGCTGTTCGAATAGTTCAGCGAACCAAGGGCAAAGGGCGCGTTGTTGATGACGGTGAGCGCCCCGTCGCGGGTTTCATGGGTGTAGCGTCCGCCCACCGTCAGGTGCAGCACATCCACCGGAGACCAGGTGGCCTGACCGAACACGCCATAGCTCTTGCCCACGGCCTGGCTGTCACGCTGGACGTACCAGTAGTTGCGATCCCAGCCCTGGTTGGACGAGGTGATCGCCCCGTTCGGGTTCGGCGCAACCTGGTTCACGAAGGTATAGGCGGTGCCGTCCGCGTTCCACTGCAGCGGGTTCGGCGTCGCCGCGG
Source organism: Pseudomonadota bacterium (assembly GCA_018241045.1). Taxonomy (GTDB): domain Bacteria; phylum Pseudomonadota; class Alphaproteobacteria; order Sphingomonadales; family Sphingomonadaceae; genus Novosphingobium. Next base: position 1,871 of record JAFEEP010000003.1, read on the forward strand.
CTTCGCGGACGTGTTCGTTGAAGTAGTAGCCACCCAGCACGAAATCGAGGTTCGGCAGGCTGCCGACAACCTGCAGTTCCTGGCTGAACTGGTGCTGGAGCAGTTCCGAGAGGCTGTAGCGGCCGAACTGCCCGTTCGGAACGAAGGCGCTGCGGTGCGCACCGGCCGAACCGTCCCACTGGTGGGTTTCCACGCCGCGCCAGGCGGTGATCGAGCGCAGCTCGAGGTCCGGGCTCAGCTTGTACTTGATCGCGGCGCTGAAGCCGTGAGTCTCGTCCACGCTGGGCTGCTGGATCACGCCGAGATCAGCCACCGACATCCGGTTGGAACCACTCACCTTCACCAGCGGCGCCAGGGGGGCGATGCAGGGGCTGGACGGGCAAACCAGCGTGGTGCCCGAGTAGGTGCCAACAGGGAGGTTCTTCGGATTGTAGTTGATCAACTGGCTGTAGAACGGCGTGTTTTCGTCCTTGGCCTGGTCATAGGCGAGGTCCACCGTCAGCCCATCGACCGGGGTCCAGCGGCCCGCAATGCGGCCGCCCACGCGGTTGTGGAAGTTCCAGCCATACTGGCCGCTGGCCGGGTTCGCGGTGGTGGCGCCCTGGTGATCGAGCACGCCATCGACCTTGATCGCGAAGTTGGCGACCGCCGGCAGGTTGAGGTGGAATTCGCCATCGTAGGCGCCGTAGTTGCCCACACCCGCGCTCACGCGGCCGCCGAATTCACCGGTGGGGGCCTTGGTGACAATGCTCAGCGCGCCACCTTCGGTGTTGCGGCCAAACAGCGTGCCCTGCGGCCCGCGCAGGACTTCGATGCGCTGCACGTCGAACAGGGCCGCGTTGAGGCCCTGCGACCGGCCAAGATAGACGCCATCGACATAGACGCCCACGCCCGGCTCGCGCGCGACCTGGTTCTGGTCGAAGGGGACGATGCCGCGAATGCCGATGGTCAGCGCCGACTGGCGGGCTTCGAAGGTGGCAACGCGCAGGCTCGGAACGCCGCCGTCGGCGAGGTCGATCAGGCTCTGGACGTGGCGCTTCTCGACAAGATCGCTCCCGATCACCGAGATCGCGATCGGGGTCTTCTGGAGGTTCGTCTCGCGCTTGGTCGCGGTGACGATGATGTCGGTCAGGCCGCTGGAATCACCCTGGGTGGCAGCAGGTGCAGCAGAAGCCTCATCAGCAAAGGCGGGGGCAGCGATCCCGGCGCAGGCAAGCGCGAGGAGCGAGGCGGAAATCTTCATCGACGTGTGCATGTTGCGTTCCCTTCCGGGCCTTTCATTCACGGCTCGGGGGGACAAACCCTCATGGTCGATTCGGCTGTGCCGGAACCCCCTTGGCCGAAGCCCGGCTAGGCCTGCTGCGTTGCAGTTCGAGGACGATTCGATGACCGTAATATGACACGACGCACAATAGTATATCGCAGCGCAGCATTATCGCCGCTGTCAGCAAACCGTCACCATTGCGTCATGCGAGGGAGGCATCACGGTCGGACGACGAACCTTGCGGCACCCCATCATGCTTCACTCGAACAGCTCCTCTTCCGATCCCCGCCGCCCCGCATCGCCGGCCCTGTTCCGCCATGGCGAGCTGACGATCGATCCGGCCGCTTTCGCCGCGCGCTTCCGCGGCCGGCTGGTGCCGCTGCGGCCCAACGAGTTCCGCCTGCTACTCCACTTCGTCACCCA
>JAFEEP010000400.1 GCA_018241045.1 Pseudomonadota bacterium
TCGTCGAATTCGGCGTTGGCCTGGCCGAGCGCGTTCAGCGCCACGACCGCATCCTTGAACTCGTCGGAGGCCTCGCGCACGATCGGCTCGCAGTCGCCATTGACGCAGTAGACGTCGCCGCCGCAGATGTACTGCGCAGGCTGCTGGGTGCTCCCCGGGATCGGGCACTTGTAGACCCGCTCGGCAACCTTGCACGAGCCGTCGCTGCTGGGCGGATCATCGAGACAGGTCTCGTGGTCGAAGGCGCAGCCCGGTGTAGCATCGAGCTTGCCGCAGTCGTTGCCGCCGCCAACCACGGTCTGGCACTGGTAGGTCCGGGTAGCTTCCCAGCAGGGCCGCGTCACCGGCACACCGTCGATCAGCCGGGTTTCGCCCGGCGCGGTGCAAGTCTCGCTGGCGAGCGTGCAGGTGCCGAGATCGACCGAACAGGCATTGTCGGTCCAGGTTTCAGTGAACCACTTCGAGACCGAGCTTTCGGGCACGATCCCGGCGACATTGGCACTGCAGGCATAGACCTCTTCGGGGGCGGCCGGCTCGGCGCAAGCGAGGTAGCCCCCGCCGCCGAAAGGATCGCCGATGAAGTCCCAGGTCTTGCACAGCTGCCGGTCGGTCAGCCCTGCGGCGCTTGGCGTCGTCCGGGTGCAACTGGGCTCAGACGCGAGCGAGCCGCACTGCTGGAGCCCCGTCACATACTGCAGCGGGAAGCCGGTCACCGGATCGAAAGTCAGCGCGGCGGTCAGGCCTTCGGTGTTGCAGCGGTAGACGTTGCTCACGACCTGGAAAGCGTTGGCCGGCGGCGGCTTGGGCACCGTGCCCATGAGGTACACGTTGGGATCGGTAACGGCCGCGTCGCAGTCGTAGTAGTCGACGGTGAGGTTGTACTGCGGCACCGGGTAGGTCCCGGTCTTGCGGCAGAGGCTGCTCCCTTCGAGCGAGGCGCAGCCGGCAAAGCTTGGGCTTGTAACGCAGAGGTACTGGTAGAGTGTTTCATTCCACGCCGAGACCGAGAGACTGCGGGTGCAGGTCTTGGGCTGTTCGACCACGGTTGAACCGACATTGCAGGTCCACTCGGCCATGTTCGCTCCGCCAGAGCCCGGGGGTAGCGGCACGCAGTTGCCGGTCGAGCCGTCAGCGCTCATGCCTTGCAGGTAAGCGTTGGGATCCTCGGTGACCGTGTTGGCTCGCGAAAGGTCGCTGCGCTTCACATCGACGGTCGGCCGCGTCGTGGAATTGGCGGTGCGGTAGGCATCGCTGCCCACACCAGCAGCCGCCCCATCGGCATACATGTTGCCGGGATTGTCGTAATACTGGGTGAGCCCGGGATAGTTCGCCTGATAGCCCGGAATTTGCCCGGCAGCGCCCGGGGCATCGGTGATCCCCTGGTTGGCGCCGCGGACCGTCGATCCGAGCTCGCGCGCCTGCGCCTTCGCCTCGTCCCAGGTCATGGTGGCCAGCGCGGAAGGCGGTGGGGGCGCTGGTGGGGGCACGCCGGGATCGGTTGCGGGCGGGAGTGCGGGCTGCGGCTCGATTAGGTCGTCGGGCGGCGGGATGTACACTTGCGCGCTGGCTGTGCCCGGCGCGAGCAGCGCCAGGGCAAGAAGAACAACAGCTTGCCGTCGCTTGGGGAGGCCCCGCCCAGCCATCTCACTGGCCCTTGGTCAGTTGGGCGAGCGCAACGCGCGCAACGCCGGCCCCGGGACCGCGCCCGCCGGCGAAGGTCTCGAGCGCGTATTCGACCGTGACGTTCCCGGTGATGCGGTCGTGATCGGGGGTCACGCTGGTGCAGTCGAGCCCGTCGCAAAGCTCGTATTCGCGGCCCGCGGCAACGAAAGTCGGGGCGGCCGTAACCTTGAAGGCGCGGAACAGGCGCGGGTCAATCGCGAGGTGAGCTTCCTCGCCCTCATTGGTCACCACCCGTTTCAGCCCATCGGCAAAGGCCTTGGTGCTCCCGCCCGGAAAGCCGCGGAACACCACCACCCCGCCAGCCTTGGTCGTGTCGGCGATCAGCCGGGTGAGCGAGGCATCGGGCATCGACAGGCTCGCGAAGACGATGAACATCGGCCCCTCGCCCATCGGCGTTTTGGTATTGGCGGCCGCCCCGCTCAAGAGTTCGTCGAAGTCGACCGCGCCATCTGGCCCCTTGGGAAGATCGGCCGGATTGATGCGGCCGACGGCGGCGAGGCCCTCTTCGCGCAGTTGCTCGGCTTCACCGCGGTGGGCCTCGCCCTTGCCTGCAACGGCATCGACCAGGGTCTGCGCATCGGCCGTCGCTTCGGTTCCGCGCGCTTTCACGGCCTTCAGGTCGAGGCCGTCTATGGTCTGGGCAAGCGCGGCCGAGACCGCGGTCAGGGCCAGAAAGCCGACGACACCCGCCAGGCGGATTTTGGCAAATGAGAGGTCTCGAAGTGGCACTGTTAACCCCTTCACATCATGCAACAATTTCGTTTCCTCCAGACGAGGTAGCCAAAGTCCTCGCCCTTGACGGGGTAGCCCTTGCCGGTCTGGGGGATGATAGTGGCAGCACCGACCGGCGCGCAGGCGTATCGGCCCTTCACCGTCGGACTCGGATTGGTCATCTGCAGCCGGTATTGCTGCTTCCTCATCACCGGCATTAGGTACTTGTGGCACAGCGCCTTCGAACCCATCGTGCCCCAGGCCAGCGCCTCGCGATGCATCTTGTAGAGCATCCGTTCGGCGACGAGCCGCGAAGCCTGGATCGGGGTGACGTGGGCCGAGACGTGGCCATTGAGCGGATACATCCCGCCGTTGCAGCCCGCGCACCAGAACATCTGGTCGATCGGCAGCTTCGCTGTCGCCGCGACGCAGTCGGCGGCGCAGGCCGCGGTGGCGATTCCGTTGGCGAAGAGCGCCACCTCGGGGTTGATGATCGAGGTCAGCGCGGAATCCTGCCACAGCGGGTCGATCTCGGTCACATAGGCGACGTCGAAGGTGGTCTGCTCGAAACAAAGGAAGTCGGTCAGGATCTCCATCCAGTAGAGCAGCGGATAGACGTAGTAGTGCGACTGCCACTGCGAGCTATTCTGGGTCTTGCCGCCGATCTGGCTGCGCCCCTGGACGTGGCCCTCGCCGATGTCGAAACCGGGGTTGAGCCGGATCCCGCCGAGATTGGGAAAGCACCACGACTTGTTGGTGACATCGACGAGGCGCACCGGCTCCCAGAAACCGACCGAGATGCCGATGCGCGGGATCGGCGAACCGCAGGCGCACAGGGGAAACGATGGGTTCTTGGGATCGGGGCGCGAGCCCTTCCAGATCGAGAGCCCGCCGATCGAGAGCGGGAACAGGCACGACCAGCACACGTCGGTGATCGGATTGATGAACTTGCCATGGCAGGTGACCGTATCGGCCCGCGCGGGGCTGGTTCCAGCCAAGGCAAGCGCGAGCGCGCCGAGCAGCGCCATGAATCTCGCGGGAACACGCATCATGGCCGCCCCTCCCGCCCAAAGGCATCGTCCGCGCGCGCCTTGGCGCGGAAATAAGCAAGCCCGTGAAGCATCGCCGCGACTGTCAGCAGCAGCGCGGGAAGCGCAGCCCACGGCCCCAGCAGCGCCTTCAGCACCGGGAGAAGCAGCACGGCGAGCGCCAGCGACCAGCACAGCACCATCCAGAGCCTGCGCATGCGCCGCAACCTCCGCGTTTCGGGCGCCGCCATCGGGGTCTTGAGGAAGGTGATGAGCGGATGGGTCATGATGTCTTGCCTCCGCTTGGGGTTATCGCCGCGCGCGGCAGCGGCATTTCGCTGATCTTGAGGCTGGCGCCGGCCTGGCTCACCACGGCGGGGGTGTGGCGGATGCCGAACTTCGATGTGAGCGTGCCACCCTGGTCGAAGTAGAAGCGGCGCTGCCACGGCTTCATCGCGTCGAAGGGCGAGCCCGAAACGAAGATGATCTTGGCCGCCGTGTCGTTCCAGGTCCGCAGCGCCCATTGCAGTTCGGCCGCATTGTCGCCGTCGACGAAGACCAGCGCCTGGCTGAGCTGCACCATGTCGAGCGGATTGACCCTGGTGCCGCGCGCGGCGATTCTGTTGCCCTTGGCGTCGACGATATCGTCCTCGGTGACGATCGAGGGATCGAACAGCCACTCGCGCTTGGTGGTCGCCGGGGTCATGCCATCGACCCGCTTGGGCCGCTGCACGCTCGCCACGGCCTGTTCTTGCATCTCGCGCTGCAGCCGCTCGATCCCGCCGTTTGCCTCCAGCGTCCTGAGCCTGGTCTCGATCGTCGTGAGCAGATCGGCCTCGATGATCGGGAAAGTCTGGCCCATTTGCCCATAGTCGGCAGCCCTCACCGCCGAGATCAGCGGCCAGCCTATCAGCAGCGCGGCACCGCCCGCGGCGGACAGAAGGGCCAACCGGCTCACAGCACCGAGTCCCCGGTGCCGATGATGCGTCCCGAACAGACGAAGCCGATGTCGGCGTAGCGGCTATCAAGCCCGTCCTTGTGCTCGGTCCCGACATAGTAGCAGTGCTCGGGGATGCGGCCCGTGGGTCCAGGCTCCAGCCTCTCGCCGCGCGAACTCAGCACCTTCAGGCGTGCGACCTCGGCCCCGTTGATCCGCACCACGCCATTCTCGCGGGTGACCACCTCACCCGGCATGCCGTAGACGCGCTTGGCGAAGGGCGGAGAGACCTTCCCGAAATGCGCGGTGATGAGCGGCGTCTGCGGCGGCGCGAACACCACGAAGTCCCCGCGCGCCGGGCGGCGGTGCTTGTCGATCCAGAACGCCCA
>JAFEEP010000401.1 GCA_018241045.1 Pseudomonadota bacterium
GGCTCGGACTTCGTCAACACAGTGCTGATCTGGCGCTACATGGACGCAGACGACCTGGCCAATTACCCGGTGCTCGTGCAGGCGTACAACCGAACTATCGGCGCGCCTCGGTTCGAGGGCCAATTCCGCGGCTTCCAGACCGGCAACATCCCGAGCCACATCCGCCTCTACCGTGACCTGGCCGAGGGCGGCCTGCCCGGGGACTTCGTCACGATCTTCGGCGAGCGCGACCTCGGACCGATGTGCGGGTTCAAGAAGTACTGGGAGTTCAAGTTCTACCCGCGCGAACTCGTCGTCGACTTTGCCGTCGTCCATAACCGCGGCACGGTGCCCGTCACTGTTAGCGCGCTGCTCGGCGCGGTCGGCGGCGGCCGGACACTGCGCGCGCCGACCGCGATGCCGACCGGTGCCGGCGCCCAGACGCGTATCGCGCTGCCGCAAGCGGTGCGCCTTGAGCCCGACCAGCGGCTGGCGGTGGCGACCAAGCTGACCTGGGTGCTTCCCGATGCCTTCCGCGATCGTTTCTCCGCGGAGAAGGTGTCGCCACCCGCCGATCGCCCCTACGCCTGGGGCGCCGAGTGGCGTGTCGCCGGCCTGGTAGTGGACGGGCAGCCGCTCAGCCTGGAGGGCGGCGCGGCGAACTACTTCGCGGTCACAACCTCGTGCGAATGCGGTTCCTGCCCCTACCTCTACGCCTGGGAGTCAGGCGGAGGCTGGCGCAACACCGGCAAGATCATCGACAAGGCGATGGGCGCTGACCGCCAGTTGTCCGAGACGCGCAGCTTCGCGGGCGCGGTGACGCGCTTTCGGCTTGTAGAGCACGAAGCCGAACTGGCGCGTATCGACCGCGTCGCCCTGGCCGTGCGGCTGGCCTCCGGCCGGGTGGTCGATGTACCGACGACCGAGCCCCCGCTGCGGCAGGCCGATGGCCGCTATGTCGACCTCGCGATGGGCGACTCGATCGAGTTCCGCTTCACATTGCCGCGATCGTTGCGGCGTGAGCGGATCGTCGAATCGCAGCTGACCGTCACGGGTTACTACGACCGCTACAGCGATGTCCTCGCTGCGCGCCACGGGCCGCCGCGACAGGCGCTGACGACCGGCTATGTCGGCCGGTTCGCCGCCGTTGCGCAGCCGGTTCCGGCTGACGCGTGCCCCAGGCCTGTTCAATGACGTCGACGCACTGGCGCCTAGTGCTGGCAAAGGGGTTGGCGCTGGCCGGTTGTGCGCTGGGCGCGATCGCCGCGCCCCCCTCCCCCGAAGGTCTGCTACCACGTATTAATGACCCGTTTTCCGCGGCGGCGTGGCGGCTGGGCGTCGATCAGGCTGAGCGCGTCGTCGCGGTTGGGCTGGCCAACAACTCGATCGCGCTTTATTCGATGGTCGCGGCCGAGGACCGGCAAATGGTTCACTTGCCGATCGGCCGCGAGGAAAACCAGCGCGCCCACCCGGTCGCGCTGAGCCCCGATGGGGAGACCTTGGCCTACGCCGTGCCACCACAGCGCGACGACGACGGCTGGCCGGTCATCGGGACGGCGACGGTCCGCATCCTCAACCGGCGCGACGGCCGCGTCGTCAAGACAATCGACGGCCTGCCCAGCCGAGCGCAGGAGATCCGCTTCTCGCCCGATGGTAGACACCTTGCGGCGGTGCTGAGCAGCGGCTGTGGCGTGCGCGTCTGGCGCCTGCCTGACGCGGGTTTGGTTGCGCAGGACGACGAGGGCTATGCCGGGCCGCAGGCGCGAGCGGACGCTTGTACGAGTACGCCGGGCGAGCAGCGCGATGCCCTGCCCGACACTCACTCGCTGGCCTTCACCGGCGATCCCGACCACTGGCTCGTGACCAGCGGGATGACTGGGCTGCGCTCGTATCGCCGCACCGCCGACGGGATGGCGCGCGTGCACCACCGGACGGCAGCCGAGGTGGGGCTGGAGGTGCCCGACGGGATCGCGCCCAGCCCGGACGGCCGCTGGCTGGCCGTCGGGGACCGGCGGCTGCGGCAGCCGAAGGCGGCAGTCCATCTTCGCGTCGCGCTGCTCGCGCTGGATAGCCTACGCCCCGCGATGCCTCCGCTGGAGATCGCCGACGCCGACCTTCAATTCCCAACAATGCTGGACCCGTCGGCGCAACCCGGTGCCGAGCAGTTCAACCTTTCTCGCGTGGCCTGGCTGCGCGCCGACGGCGACGACTGGCTGCTGGCTGCGGGCGTGCTGCCCTGCATTGCGGCACGCGAGTCACTCGTCCGCGGTCCGGCCGGCGTGCGTGAGTTGTGCGGGTCGATTTGGCGCTTGGGCGGCAAGGAGCCTCCGAGCTTCGTACCCCTGGGGTCCGACCAGATCATCGATGTGGCTGCCCTGCCGCGGCGCGGTGGTTTCCTGACGCTTTCGAACCGGCGGCTGACAGCTTTCCGGCCCGACGGTAAGGCGCTTACGGTGCCGACGACGACAGGGCAGCAGGCCGAGCGCGACTTCCGTTTCGACGCGCTAGCAGTCGACCTTCGAGACCGCCCAGGCGCGGCGTCGCCCAATCTCGACTTCCGGGTCTCCGACGATGCGTCGACGGTCCACATAGAGGACTACGGCGACGCCACAGGGAGAACCGCGCGTCTAAGCTTCGATGTTGGCACCCTGGAACTGACGCAGCCGCTACAGCCGCCGCCGGCGCTGCGCGCCGCGGTCGTTGACGAGGGCCTCACCGATGCTCGGTCGACCTGGGTCAATCAAGCAACGCCGCCGCGTATCGCTGGCAAACCGATCGCCGGCCTGCCGCGCGGTCGCGACCGCTACCGGGCGCTGGCTGGCTTGCCGCAAGGCCGGATCGCTCTCGTCTCGGCCAACTTCATTCACATCGTCGGCTCGCGCGACGGCGGTATCGGCGTGCTGTGCAGCCTGCGCATCCAAAGCGAAGGCTTTCGTATCAATTCGTCGCGCGATGGCCGCCTGCTGGTCGTTGGGCATGGCGACGGCGTTCTGCGCTGGTA
>JAFEEP010000402.1 GCA_018241045.1 Pseudomonadota bacterium
GAAGGCGGAGAACATCCCGAACCCCCGCCAGTCCCATCGGGTCAGCGGTTTGTAGAAGCTCCAGGCGAAGAAGATGAAGAACGCGGCGTTGACGGCCGCAAGGAGCCAGAGGCCATAGCCATCTTCAGATGCATGCATGTCAGTGTCCTCTGTGTGAGGTGTCGGACCTTTCGTCGGTCATTGCAGGCTTGCCACGGGTGTCGGGGCTGCCATTGGGTGTGTCGTCGGCATTGCCGCCGCGCCCGTGACCTCCATGCCCGCCATGTCCTTTGTGCATGAACATGTGCATGAACGGGCACAGCAGCAGGATGGCCAGCGGCAACCAGCGGAGCGTTCCCGCAAGGTGGGCGCGGTGCTCGAAGCCGAGATAGAACAAGGCCAGCACCAAGAACATCCAGAAGACCCAACGTCGGGACCCGGTCGCGTTTTGTGTAGGTTTGGCAGTCATGACGATCCCCTCGGGAAGCGGCGATGGATCACATTCCTCCGGACGCGCCGCGGACGACCGGAAGAACGGCTCCGCGCGTGCGCGAACCGCCCTGGATCAGGTGCGTGGAAAGTGGGCATCACGGCCCGTCCACGGGCAGTGCGGCGGGTGCCGGCGGCTTCCTGGCCAGTTGCCGCTGCTTGATCAGCGAGTACAGCGCCGGAATCACCGCCAACGTCAGGATGGTCGACGAGACCATCCCGCCCACCATCGGTGCGGCGATGCGGCGCATGACCTCGGAGCCGGTGCCGCTGCTCCACATGATCGGCAGCAAGCCGGCCATGATCGCGACCACGGTCATCATCTTCGGGCGCACGCGGTCGACCGCGCCTTCAATGATCGCTTCGCGCAGGTCCCGTGCATCCAGCGGGCGGCCTTCGGCCTGCCGCTGCGCGGCGCGCGCCTCCAGTGCGTGGTTGAGGTAGATCAGCATCACCACGCCGGTTTCCGCGGCGACGCCGGCCAATGCAATGAAGCCCACGATAACCGCGACGCTGGTGTTGTAGTCGAGCAGCCACATCAGCCAGATACCGCCGACCAGGGCGAACGGCACCGACAGCATCACGATCAGCGACTCGGTGACGCGGCGGAAGTTGAGGTACAGCAGCAGGAAAATCAGCGCCAGCGTCACCGGAATGACGACCCGCATTTTTTCGGCGGCGCGTTGCATGTACTCGTATTGACCGCTCCAGGTCACGTAGTAGCCCGATGGGAACTGCACCTGTCGAGTGACCGCTTCCTGCGCCGCCTTCACGTAGCGGCCGAGGTCGCTTTCGCGGGTATCGACATAGATGTATGCGGCCAGCATGGCGTTCTCGGTGCGGATGCTGGGCGCCCCTTTCCTAACCTCGATCTTCGCCAACTCGCCGAGCGGCACCTGCGCACCGCCGGGCACCGGCACCAGCACCTGGGTCCCGATGCGCTGCGGGTCGTCGCGCAGTTCGCGCGGATAGCGCACGATCGCGCTGAAACGCTCGCGGCCCTGCAGGATGGTGGTGACCATCTCGCCACCCAGCGCTGCCGCCACCACGTCCTGCACCTCGCCCAGAGTCACGCCGTACTGGGCCAGGCTGGCCAGGTCGGGGGTGATGTCGAGGTAGTAGGCACCGGTCAGGCGTTCGGCGAAGGCGCTGGTCGTCCCCGGCACCTGCCGCACCACGGCTTCGATCTCGGTGGCCAGGGCTTCCAGCTGGTCCAGGTTGTTGCCGAAGATTTTGATTCCCACGGGCGTGCGGATGCCGGTGGCCAGCATGTCGGTGCGGGCCTTGATAGGCATCGTCCAGGAGTTGGCGACACCCGGGAACTTCAGCGCCGCGTCCATCTCGGCAATGAGCTTGTCGGTGGTCATGCCGTCGCGCCACTGGTCCTCGGGCTTGAGGTTGATGACGGTTTCGAACATTTCCAGCGGCGCCGGATCGGTGGCGCTCAGGGCGCGCCCCGCCTTGCCGAACACCGATTCCACTTCCGGGAAACCCTTGATGACCCGGTCCTGCTGCTGCAGCAGTTCGGAGGCCTTGGTCACCGACATGCCCGGTAGCGACGCGGGCATGTACAGCAGCGTGCCCTCGTTGAGCGTGGGCATGAACTCGCTTCCCACGCGCGATGCCGGCCACAGGCTGGCGAACAGGACGACCAGCGCGAGCACGATCGTGGCCATGCGATGCCGCAGCACGACGTCGATCACGGGCCGATAGGCCGCGACCAGGAACCGGTTCACCGGATTCTTGTGCTCGGGCACGATCTTGCCGCGCACGAACAGCAGCATGAGCACCGGTACCAGCGTCACCGACAGCAGCGCGCCTCCGGCCATGGCGAAGGTCTTGGTGAACGCGAGCGGCTTGAACAGGCGGCCTTCCTGCGCTTCCAGCGCGAAAACCGGCAGGAACGAGACGGTGATGATCATCAGGCTGAAGAAGAGCGCCGGCCCGACTTCGCGGCAGGCGTCGATGATCAGCTGGGTGCGGCTGCGGGAGCCGTCGCCGCGCTCGATGTGCTTGTGCGCGTTCTCAATCATCACGATCGCCGCGTCGACCATCACGCCGATCGAGATCGCGATGCCGCCCAGGCTCATGATGTTGGAGTTCATTCCCAGCACACGCATCGCGATCACCGCGATTAACACGCCGACCGGCAACATGACGATCGCCACCAGCGCGCTGCGGGCATGGAACAGGAACACCAGGCACACCAGCGCGACGATCAGGCTCTCCTCGAGCAGGGTGGTGCGTAGGGTCTTGATCGCACGCACTATGAGATCGGACCGGTCGTAGACCGCCTGCACGCTGACGCCCTCCGGCAGTCCACGCGCGAGCTGGGCGATCTTCTCCTTCACCCCGCCGATCACGGCTAGGGCATTCTCGCCGAATCGCGCAATCACGATCCCGCCCACCACGTCACCTTTGCCGTCCAGATCGGCGATCCCGCGGCGCTCATCGGGCACAAGCTCGACCCGGGCAACATCGCCGATCAGCACCGGTGCGCCGCCTTCGGCGCGCAGCACCAGGCTCTCGATGTCCTCGATGCCGCGCAGGTAGCCACGTCCCCGGACCATGTACTCGGTCTCGGCCATTTCGATCACGCGGCCGCCGACGTCGCGGTTGCTCGCGGCGATCACTTCGGACACCCGTGAGATCGGGATGTCGAACGCGCGCAGCCGGACCGGATCGACGGTGATCGAGTACTGGCGCACGAAGCCGCCGACGCTGGCGACCTCGGCCACGCCGGGCGCCGTGGTCAGCTGGTAGCGCAGATACCAGTCCTGCATCGCGCGCAGCTCGTCCAGCGAGTGGCGATCGCTTTTCAGCACATACTGGTATACCCAACCGACGCCTGTGGCGTCGGGGCCCAGTGCGGGTGCCACGCCGGGCGGCAGGTTCTTCGACGCGACGTTGAGGTTTTCGAGCACGCGTGAGCGCGCCCAGTAGAGATCGGTGCCTTCCTCGAAGATGACGTAGATGAAGGAGGCGCCGAAGAACGAGAAGCCGCGGACGTCTCGCGATTTCGGAACTGCAAGCAGGGCGCTGGTCAGCGGATAGGTGACCTGATCCTCGACCACCTGGGGCGCCTGCCCTGGGTACTCGGTGAACACGATCACCTGTACGTCCGAGAGGTCCGGCTGGGCGTCCAGCGGCGTGTTCGTCAGCGCGTAGATGC
>JAFEEP010000403.1 GCA_018241045.1 Pseudomonadota bacterium
GCCGACGATCTCGCCGGCAGATAGGTTGCGGACGAGCCGCATCGTGCCGGTGTGACAGAAACGGCAGTTGAGCGTGCAACCGACCTGGCTCGACACGCACAGCGTGCCGCGATCGGCATCGGGAATGAAGACCATCTCGTATTCGTGATCGTCGGTGGTCTTGAGCAGCCATTTGCGGGTGCCGTCGCTCGAATGCTGTGCCAGCACAACCTCGGGGCGACCGATCACGAAGCGTTCGGCCAGCCAGGGGCGCATGGTCTTGGCGATGTCGGTCATCGCCTCGAAATCGGCGACGCCGCGATGATAGAGCCAGTGGAACACCTGTTTGCCGCGCAGCTTGGCCGCCTTGGCATCCAGCCCAGCGGCAGCGAACAGTTCGGCGATCCGCTTGCGCGGCAAGCCCAGCAGGTCGACGCGGCCATCGGCGCGCGGGGTAATGTCGCGCGCGACGGGAACCGGGTCGATGTTTCCGGGGATCTGCATGAGGGCGGTGTCGGCCATAAGGGCGCGCGATATAGTGCGGGATCGGCGAAAAAGCTAGCCATGCTCCCGGCCAGAGCCGGGACTTGTCTAACGCAGGCTGGCACAACCGATTTGCGCCGCATCCATCGCGGTGGCCGCGCCGGCCAGTTTCCATGTGTTGGAAAAGCCCTTGCCATCATCGCCGCGCGCGCTGACGGTCATCTCGCTGGCCGAGCGCATCGCTGCGACGATCGCCGCGTCCATCCGCTTGTCGGCGGCCCAGGCGTCGCCACCACCACCGACCAATGCCATCCGCTGCCCGCCAATCGATAGCGTGATCGCGGCCTTTGCCGCCAGCTTGCGCGACAGCCGGAAATGGACCTGCCCGCGCACCTGTTGGCGCGGCCAGAAGGCAACGTCGGCATAGGGCTGGTACGTGCGCCGCAAGGTGGAAGGCTCGGCCTTGGCGATGGCATAACAGCGCGGCGACTGCGGATCGCGAAAGGCGGCCCAGGTTTCGAACATCCCCAACGCGTCACGCCCCGCTGCGGGGGCGGCGAGCGACAGGGCGAGGACGAACAGGGCAAGACGGCGCATTGGCGCCCTAGTGCCCGATCAGGTCGAGATAGGCCACCACGTCGTTGTCGGTCTGGATGAACAGCCCGTCCTGCACCTCTTCAGCCTGCTGCGCGGCGATCTGCAATGCTTCGGTCAGCGGACCGTAGAACAGGGTTGCGGTCACCCCGCCTTCGGTGTCGCCATCGAGGTGATAGAGGCGCACCGTGGCATCATCATGGGTCGTGCGCATTATTCTTTGTCCTCGCGCCTGGCGCCGTCGATATGGCGTGCCTCGCGTTCGGCATCGAGCCTTTGCCGTTCGCGCTCGCCCTTGGTGAGGCCATGACGGGCGCGGTTGGCGGCGGCCTTGTCCTGCGCCTCGGCGCGCGCCCGGGTCTTGCGGGCCATGCGCAGGTTGATCACCTCGGCCACGGTCAGGTGCCTTCGGGGTAGGCGATCGCGATCACCTCCCATTCCTTTTCGCCCGAGGGCAAGCGGACGCGGCGCAAGTCGCCCACCGCCGCGCCGCGCAGGGCGCGCGACATCGGGGCCGACCAGCCGATCAGGCCGGCCGTAGCGTCCTGCTCGTCATCGCCGACCAAGGTGACGGCGCGGTGGTTGTCATCCTCGTCGGCGATAGTCACCTGCGCGCCGAACCAGGCGCGGGCGCGATCTTCCTGCCGCGCGGGATCAATCACCCGGCAGGCCTTCATCCGCCGCGCCAGGTGCGCCAGTTCGCGGTCGATCTCGCGCATCCGCTTGCGGCCATAGAGGTAATCGCCATTCTCGCTGCGATCGCCATTGCCCGCCGCCCAGGAGACGATCTCGACGATCGCGGGGCGTTCGGTGCCGAGCAGGTGGTCATAGCGCGCGCGCAGCGCGGCCATGCCTGCGGGACTGATTGGCGGACCTTCGGGTTTCATCCCGGGGTCCGTTTGCCGAGGAAGTGGCTCAGCGGATTGGCGCCCTTGTAGCTGGCCTTGGCGGGGTTCATCGCCTCGTAAACCACGGCATTCTCGATCACCCGCTGGACGTAATTGCGGGTTTCCGAAATCGGAATCTGCTCGATCCAGTCGATCCAGTCGACCGAGCCGGTGCGCGGATCGCCGTTGGCGCGCAGCCACTTGTTCACGTTGCCCGCACCCGCGTTGTAGGCCGCGACGGCCAGCGGATAGGAGCCGCCGAAATAATCCATCATCCGCGCGTAATAGGCATCGCCCAGCATCAGGTTGTACCCGGCGTCGCGGGTCAGCGCGCCAAGATCGAAGTCATAGCCAAGTTTCGCCGCCTGCTCGTTTGCGGTGCGCGGCATGAGCTGCATCAACCCGCGCGCTCCGGCGTGGCTGATCGCGTTCATCGCGAACTGGCTTTCCTGGCGGCTGATCGCGTGGACCATGGTCCAGTCCGCCCCGGCCGGGGTTGGGATCAGCGGGAAGGCGATCTTCTGGAAGTCGCCATAGCCGTCGGCGTGGGCCGACTGGCCGAGGATCACGCCCAGATCGCGGCGACCCAGCTCGCGCGCCAGGTCGGCGACCATGACGTGATCGACCTCGCTCTCAGCCTGGTCGCTGATCTCGCGGAAGAAGCGCACGGCGGTTGGCCAGTCGCTTTCGCGCGCGACCTCGCGCACGGCCATGGTCAGCGGGCGGGCGTTGAACGCGTTGCGTTGGTCGGTGGTCGGCTTGACCGTCGGCATCTTGTCGAAAGGGGGCAGTTGCTGACCCAGCCGCTCGAGCGCGAGCATCCCGTAAAACTGGTCCGGATAGGCGGCGGCCATCTGGAAATAGCGGGTGGCCTCTCCCGCGTTGCCAGCGCGCGCCATTGCTCGCCCCGCCCAGTAGAACCCCTTGGAGCGGGTCTGCGGGGTGCGCGCGGCATTGCCATAGCGCCAGAACAAGGGCGCGGCCTGGGGACCGTTGCCAAGGCTCCACAGCGCCTTGGTCCCGCCCAGCCACATCAGCGAGGTATAGTCGTCGCGGATCTGGAACGAGAGCCGCGAGATGTCGGTGCCCGGGGCAAAGCCA
>JAFEEP010000404.1 GCA_018241045.1 Pseudomonadota bacterium
CGCTGCGTTCACCGAACACATGGGTGACCAGGGGGGCAGGGAGGTCCGTGACGTCCGCGATGTCTCCGCATAGCTCATCGAAGGTGGTGCCCTTGACGAGGTGCACATCCACCTGTGCGAGCTTGGCTTGTTCAAGCAGTTCTCGAACGGCCGGGAGCAGGCTGTCCGCGTCACGGCACAGCCAGTAGATGCCCTTGGGGTAGCGCACGGGGGAACGAAGCACGGCGCCCAACGCCTGCATGACGGAATCGTCGCGTCCGCTGTAGCCGACCACGACCAGTCCGAACCGCTGCAGCGATTGGGTCAACACCAGACGCAACTGGGCATCCTGCTGTGCCAGTTCCTGATCGGTATTCTTGAGCTCGACAGACTGGTAGTCGCCATGCAGCTTCACGATTAGCGGCCACTCGCTCTCGCGCAGGCAGGTTTCGGCGCGGGCCGCATTGTCGATCGCGGCGAGGGTCGGCGTACCGCGTTCGTTGGCGGGCAGAAGCTGCGATGCAATCGTGGCAGCGCTTTCGACAAGCGAATCGAAGTTTGTGGTAAATACGCAGGGAGTCTTCCGTGCTCCCAGGAGTGAGCCCAGCACCTTGTGGCCGAGCGACGGGCTTCCTTTGCTGACCTGGTTCCTGATGAAAAGCCGACGATCGTCAGCTGTGGGGTACAGGGCCTCGAACGCCCGGCTGTATTCAGAGGGGTCTCCCTTGGGCGGGAGAACTCCCTTCCTCTCATGGTGCAGGTCGATGCGCGATTGCCAGACAGGGTCCGCCGGGTCGATCTCGCGCAGGCTGATGCCGGTCTCCGAAGCGAAAAGGCGCGTGCGGAACTCCTGGATCATCTGATAGCCCGTCGGTATGCCGGCCGTGGCGGAAGCGCCTGCGCCAAGCAACCACGCAAAGCCCAAAGGGTTCAAAGCAAAACGCTCTGCAAAAGCCCGGCCACTGATTTCCTTCATCCTGAATTCCTCTGGATCTCTTCTTCTTGCCAATTTGTAACGTATCACAAACGCAGTCTGGCGCAGGCGTGGCACCCGGAGGGCATGACTTGAGCTGCGGCGTGGATAGGTGCGGCGGCTTCCCGGAGGTGCGGCAATTCACGCAGATGGGTTTCTTCCCATGCGCGCGAGTCCCGTGATCGTCTACACGGACAGTCGCTACGGGCGATCATTGCATTCCTCAACGCGCCGCGCCAGCAGACTCAGAGTGACGAGGTACTGAGCTGCCTTCTGCTCGTTCAGATCGTGATTGAGCGAATGCGCTTTCGCGTTGCGCACACCTGTGTAGATACCCTCGTAGATCAGAAGAAATCCTTTTTGATCGTTCCTTCCCGTCTCCGTCCCGATCTCGCTGAAAACTAGCTTCCCCTTCTCCATACCGAAGGCCTGTCCCACGAGGTCCTTGCCATCCAGGTTGAGATTGGTGCGTGCCCGGTTGATGTCGAACACCGCGATGACGCCGTTGAGTACCGCGTCCCGCAGATGGCCGTTACGGTACTGGCTCAGAGAGCTGGCAACAATGGCCGGATGCAGCAGGCCTTCGAACCCCATGGCTCCTGCATTCTTGGAGCCGTCCCGCGCCAGCGCTTCAGCGGCATTGAGGACGGAGGGGATGTCGTGGACCACGATGTCCTCGTAGTCGTTGTTCATGCCGAACCGGACGTGCCGGGCCATGTCGCTCAGTCGCCCGGTGTTCTTCATCTCTGGATCGACTTCCTTCCACAATCGAATGAGCGCGTCGTAGTCCTGCTTCATGTAGGCGTTGATCGTCTTGGCGGCGTCGTCTTCACCCACAAGCAGGCGGTCTTTGGCGTCATTGGCCTTCGCCGCCAAGTCGCGACACCTCTCATACACTGAAATTAGCCATTCGATCATTTGAAGTCCTTCCGTCTCCAGATTGAGAGCAAGTCTACGGCCCGGTGGCGGTGAGACTCTGCAATCTGGCGGTTACTCGCATTCCTGTGTCCTTTGGAAAGGGGCGTTGGCGTTGTCCCTTGAAGGGCTGTTGAGCAGCGAGAGCATGACTGCATCCCACCCGATGCAGACAGGAGGCACCGTGAACGATCTCAGCCAACCAAGTCAGCCCACCTTGCCGATCCGCCGGATCGTCCAGGGCAAGAACCCGCGCACGTACTTCGATCCCGACAAGATGGCCGAACTGGAGGAGGGCATCCGCGCCGTCGGCGTGCTCGAACCCATTGTCGTGCGGCCGATTCCGGGCACCGACCGCTACGAAATCATCGCGGGCGAACGCCGCTGGCGTGCCGCCAAGAACGTCTTCGGAGACGGCTACGACATGCCCGTGGTCATCAAGGACGCCAGCGACGAGACGGCCGAGGCCATGTCGGTGATCGAGAACTACCACCGCGAGGACATGTCACCCGCCGAGGAAGCCCATGCGGCCCAGCGCCAGCTCCTGCGCCAGCGCGGCGACAAGGAGGAAACCGCCCGCCTCATGGGCTGGTCGCCCGACGTGCTGGAGCGGCGGCTGGCGCTGCTGGCCTGTACGCATGCCGTGCTGCAGGCGCTGACCAGCCGCACCATCCTGCTCGGCCACGCCGAACTGCTCTCGGGCATTCCCCCCGACAAGCAGGACACCGTGCTCGAGGGCATCCTGGCGCAGAAGGTGCCGGTGGCCGTGCTCAAAGCGCAGTTGGGTCGCTATGCGCGTCAGCTGGCCGATGCGATCTTCGACACGGCGCCGTGCGGCGGCTGCGCGCACAACTCGGCGCGGCAGGCGGGCCTGTTCGCCGAATCCCTGGGCGAGGGCTACTGCCAGCACCCGAGCCATTTCGAGAAACTGACCTTGCAGGCGGTCCAGGCCCGGGCCGATGCCCTGCGCGACGAGTTCCCGGTCATCCGCATCGTGAAGGCGTCCGACGGCTTCACGCCGCTGCCGCTGACCGCCGCGGGCGACCTGGGTGTCGGTGCCCCGCAGTACACCTCCTGCCAGGGGTGCCAGTCCTTCGGCTGTTCGGTGTCCGCGATGCCGGGCAGCTACGGCGAGGTCACACGGTCGCTGTGCTTCGATGCCGCATGCAACAGCCAGAAGGTCGCCCTGTGGCGCAAGGCGCAGCGCGACGCGCAGGCGGCAGTGGCCGAGGCAGCGGGCAAGGGGAGTGCGAAGGCTGGCAAAAGGAACAAGAGCGCTGCGAAACCCGCAGCCGTCGCACCAGCGAACCAGACCCCGCAGCGCGTGGTGGCGCACCGCCTGACGGAGTGGCGCAAATGGCTGGCCAAGGCCCTGATGGCCCAACCGCAGCGCAGCCAGCGCGTGCTGATTGCCCTGGCGCTGGCCGGGCGCGGTGCCGATCTGCGCGAGGCGCAGTTCCGCAACGCCTTCGAGCGGATCGCGGGCCAGCCCGGACGCGCTGGTTTCGGCGTGCGAGGCGGGCTGCAACGCGCCGATGCTGCACCTGAGGCGCAACTGGAGCGGCTCTTGCAGGCCGCCACCGCGTCCGCCGCCTTCGGCGTCAGCACCAGCGACCTGGAACTTCTCCTGAACTACGCCGAGGTCGATGAAGGCCGGTACTTCCAGTGGGACAAGGCATTCCTTGACCTGTTCACGACGAGCGAACTGGAGAGTCTCGCGGCCGAGGTGGGGTTGAAGAAGGCGATGGGCTCAGGCTTCAAGGTGGCGCGCTCGGGCAAGAAGCAAGAGTTCATCGCGGCCTTGCTCAAGGTGCCGGGGTTCGCCTACCAAGGCACTGTGCCCGCCGTGATGTGCTATCCGCGCCAGCCGATCCTGGCCGATGAAGCGCAGGACGGAAGCGGCGAAGCGGATGAAGTGGAAGGCTCCGAGGCCACCGACACCGCAGCCGAACCGCAGCCAGAACCGGCCCTGGCCTGATGCCGGATTGGCCCCTGGACAGCGGGGGAGCCGGTTCTAGCATGGTCTGGACGGCCCCACGGGGCCATGTCCCCCCATTCCCCCAAGGAGCATGACATGACGATGTTCGAGGAACTGTTCGCGCTGGCTTGCAGTGCCACGCTCACCATGACGGTGAGCGCCGACGAGAAATCCGGCCGCCTGACGGTCAACGTGATTCCCAAGCCCAGGCAGGACGCGGGCGAGCCCGCGCTGGCCCAGCCCCTGAGCCTGACGGCGACCCCGCAGGAGTTCGACACAGGCTTCATTGAAGCGCTATGCGGCTATCGCGAAGTCCGGCGCAGCCTCGCGCAGCAGGCCGAGGCCACCAAGGAAGTGATCGAGGCGGCCAAGGCGGCATCGGTCAAGAAGGCCAGCGATGCGACGGCCAAAGCTGCAGCCCCCAATCCGTCCGCTGCCAAGCCAGCCCCGGCATCCACGGCTGCGACCACGGTCAGCCCGGCTCTGCAAGACGATGACGATGGGGCGGATGGCGGGGATGCCGCGCCGCAGGCCGCAACGGTTGGCGTGGCGGCGGGCAGTGGCGAGTCCTTCGACCTGTTCGGATGATCCGCCGCAGCACCCTTGCGCCGGAGGCGTCCGGCGAGAGACTGACCGCAAGGCCATCGCCGTGGTGGCCGCATCCGAACCCAAGGAGCCATCCCCATGTCGATCGAAATCACCCCCATCGTGCGTACCTTCACCTACAACGGCATCCTGCTGCCGGACGTGCCCGGCCTCGCGCCACGCGAAGTGCGCGACCTCTACAGCGCCCAGTTTCCCGAACTCGTCAGCGCCGAGGTCGAGGCGGGCGAGGTCGCCAACGGGCGGCAGGACTTTGTTTTTCGCAAGGCCGTGGGCACCAAGGGCACGGGCACCCATGACGCCGTGCCGCAAGCACCATCCGGCCCACGCCTCGCGGCGCTGCTGGAGCGTGTGCAGGCCGTGGAGCGCGGCAACCTGGGTGCGACGGGCAAGCTGTCACGCGCCTTGTCGCGTCGCAGCGTGCAGACCCGTTCGTCGGCCTGGAGCCAGTTCGCGCATCGGATGTTGGAGGAGCAGCACCACGCCGCCTCTGTCCACCGGGCCAGCGCCACCAGCGACATGCTGGTTCCACTGCCATGACGGCGCTCACCGTCCTGCCCTGTTCGCCGTTCCTGGCGTTGCCGGGCCTGGGCGCAGGGGTGCCGCTGACCGTTGCATCGAATTCCCAGGCCCGGGCCAACGCGGCGCTATGCCGCTTCCTGATCGAGGCGGGCGCGGTGCGCGAAGGGGACTTGCCGGAGAGCGAGTCCGACCCACTCAAGGCGTGCGAGCGCGCCATCGACGCCTGGGTCAAGCGGCAGGTCGGGCCGCTACAGTGCCTGGAGCCGCGTTTCGCGGTCAGCGTGCTGGACGAGCATGGCCACCGCCCGGCGATGCGT
Organism: Pseudomonadota bacterium; assembly: GCA_018241045.1. Classification (GTDB taxonomy): domain Bacteria; phylum Pseudomonadota; class Alphaproteobacteria; order Sphingomonadales; family Sphingomonadaceae; genus Novosphingobium. The sequence continues at coordinate 5,288 of JAFEEP010000404.1, forward strand.
GGCGAGCGGCAGGCCGCCTACGCCCAACTCGATGTGTACTGGTGCGAATACCGCGAGGCGGAGTGGGCCGTGGGCGAGGGCCTGGAGGCGCTCAATGCCGCCATGCCGCGCCTGGGGGCCACGGTTCTGCAAGTGCTGCGCGAACAGAGCCGACATGTGTACCCGCTGTTCACCCCCGACATCGCCTGCGACGTGGCCTCCTACGTGTACTGGCAGGGCGAAATGGACGAGGAAGCCGCCCTGGACATGATGTGCGAGGACTGCGACGAGGCCGAACGCGACGCCATGCGCGAGGAAATGGTCACGCGCGGCAAGCTGGATGCTTCCTACCCCGAATGGGCGCGGAGCTGGCTCTCACTGCCCCGCAAGGGCGAACGGCGGTCCAAGGGCAAGAAGGCGTGGAAACCGTGCAACCTGCGGCATGCGGCCAAGACGCTCACCGACCCTCGGATGCGCCAGATCGCCGCCGATGCGCTGGCGCTGTCGCGCCTGACGATCACCGACGAGTTCCTGCCCGACATGGACGGCGAGTACATCGGCTTCGGCGCGGTGCTGTCCTGGGACGAGGGCGACGTGACCACGCGCATCTACGACGACCTGCTCCAGATGGCGCATCAGGCTGAGTTCTGCGACCGCATGGGCGAGGCGCAGATTCCGATGAGCGACCCCGGTGCGCTCGGGGCGTGGTTCCACCGCATGGGCCAGCGCTTCGAGGCGATCGGACTGATCGACCGCTTGATCCACGCGCTGTCCGCTGGACACTGACAGCAGGAGGTCATCGAAGATGAGCGAAGCGGAATTTTCCATCCACACACCCACGGACGACGTGCTGACGCTGGACCAGGCCGTGCTGCTGTACCACGGACGCTCGGGCGGCGCGCTTGCCACCGTGCATGAGATTCTGACCGTGGACGGTGCGCCGGTCATCGGCGCGGGACGGGCCATGACCGCCCAGGCGGCGCGGGAACTGGCCTCGGCCTTGCTCCAGCGGGCCGCGCACGGCGGCTTTCTGCCTGAGACGGTGCTTTACGTGCATGGCGACGTGCTGGTGTGGTGGGCACCACCGGCGCGCAGGCACATCGCGTTCCGCGTGGGCACCGACCATGCCGAATCCTTCGGCGGTGGCGAGCGCGGTGAGGCGGTGCCGCTGCCAGGGCTGGTTTTCGGGGCCTCCAGCCGAGCGTGGCGGGTGTGGGCGGTCAAGGGCAGCCGCCGCCCGACGCTGGGCACGCCGCTGTTCCAAGCCCCGTTCTTCAATGTCAATGCCCACGGCCACATCTGTCAGGGCAACGTGCCGGTGCCCGAGGGAACGACCGTGGAGAAGATCGGTGCCTGGAACGATGCGTTCTTCCACTCCTACTTCACGCACCCTAACGTGGCGGGCAAGCTGCTGAACTACCGGGGCGGCTCCTATGCATTCTGGCGCGACATGCTGAACCAGCGCTTCAAGCGCTTTCCCGAACGGGTGCTGGTCGATACCAAGACCACGTTGGGCCAACTGCTCGGCGAACCGGAGGCACCATGACGTACACGATGGACCCCAGGGACCAGGCCCTGCTCGCCGCCTGTCCCGTTGTGGCCGCGCCGCGCTTCGGCGCGCTGCCGGACATGGCCAACGGCCAGCGCATTGTGGTCGCCCGCAACGGCTGGTTCGTGCAGACCCGGCTGGACTGGCTCGACAGCATCACCGCCTTGGGGCTGGAGCCCCCTGCGATGCGCCTGCCCTACGGGGAGGTGCAGGAGTGCCTGCGGTTCAGCTTCGGGCAACTGCCGATCAGGATGATCGAGGAATTCGTGGCCTATGGGCGGCAGCACCTGCCCGATGAGGCCGCCGGGGTGCTGATCTACTCGCGCAGCACCGGGCGGCTGCGCTTGGCGATCTGCGAGGCCGAACGTGCCTCGCCCGTGCGCATCGACTATCGCAGGCCGCCGATGGCCAGCGACGAGACGGTAGCGGTGGACTTGCACACGCATGGCCACGGCCCGGCCTTCTGGTCGGCCGACGATGACCGGGACGACCAGGGCATCAAGGTGGCCGGGGTGTTCGGGCTGCTGGACCAGCCCGCGCCGATGGCGTGCTTCCGGCTGGTGATCAACGGCCTCTACAAATCACTGCCGCACCATCCGTGGCAGGGGCCGCTGGCGCTGGCATCCATGCCGGACGCAGGGGAGCCCGGTGCAGGCCGCGATGGCTGGGTGCTGCGCTTGGTGCGACGCTGGCACAGCGCTTGAAAGCCATCCTCCCCGCGAGAAACTGACGGCAGGACATGGAACTGGAGGCGCTGGTGGAACACCTGATTCATCCGAGGTTGCTGGAACGCCGCGTTGCGGTGCATCTGGTCGGCGTGGGCGGCAACGGCGCGCAGATGGCGGCGTGCCTCGCACGCCTGGACATTGCGATGCGCGCCCTGGGCCATCCCTACGGCCTGCACGTCACTGCCTTCGACGCCGACCGCGTCAGCGAAGCGAATGTCGGGCGGCAGCTCTACAGTGCCGCCGACATCGGTAGGCACAAGGCGTTGGTCACCATCCACCGCCTGAACCAGTTCTACGGCCTGGACTGGGACGCCCACCCGATGCGCTATGAGGAGCATGTGAACGGCCAGCGCTACTGGGCGGGTACGGACTTGCTGATCAGTTGCGTGGACAGCCGCTCGGCGCGAGGTGTGCTGCACCGCATCGCTTGGCGGGACACCAGCTGCTACCGCTACTGGCTCGACCTGGGCAACACGGAAGCCATGGCGCAGGTGGTGATCGGCCAGCCCGAAGGCGGGAGGGCATTGGACCCGCGGGCAACGGGGCCGCGGCTCCCGTGCGTGACCGAACTGTTTCCAGAACTGCTCGACGACACGGCACCCGAGGACAACCAGCCGTCCTGCTCGGTTCGCATGTCGCTGGCATCCCAGGGGCTGTTCGTCAACGACGTGGCGGTGCGCTTCGCGGCGCAACTGCTCTACGAACTGTTTTCCAGGGGGCGGCTCGCGCAGCATGGGGTGGTGGTCAATCTCGACTCCAAGCGCGCAGGCCCCATCGAAGTTGATCCTCGCACCTGGGCGCGCTTCGGGTTCTTCCATGCGGGCAGTGAATCTAACCAGTCCGAATCCAGGACTCTCACGGAGGCAGAAGCCGAATGAGCATGCAGCAATGGAATGTGCGCGTTGTGCGCGACGGAGAGGCCGTCCATATCGGAAAGGTGGGCGAGTCCACCGAAGCACTGGCGCGCTGCGCAGCGTTGTCGCGCTTCGGCCTGTCCGAGGACGAAGTGGAAGCGGGCGGAATACGCCCGCGCGGCGCGGCGATCTATCCCGACGAGGACTTCGACGTATCGCCGTCACTGTGATTGACTGGCTGGATAGACTCCCAAACCGAGCCGGATGCATACTGCTATAGACTCGCGGTGCGGTTGGGTCACCATGCCTTGCACCGCATGACCGCGCAATTCCGCGCACTCAATATCCAGAGACTGCTATGGCCCGCAAACGGACGGCTCTAGAAATCGACGCAGAGATTGCCAAGCTGCAAAGGGAGCGGGAGGAGACCCGCGTTGCAGAGAAGGCAGGGGTGGTTGCCCGCATGAAAGAGGCTATCGCCTATTACGGCATCACGGCCGCCGACTTGGGATTGGGCGGTGCCTCGCGCAAGGCATCCGGTAACGCCAAGAAGCCCAGGCCCGAAGCGGGTCGCATCAAGTTCAAGGACGATGCGGGCCACACTTGGTCAGGCTTCGGCCCCAAGCCCCGATGGTTCGCCGAGGCGCTGGCCAGCGGCAAGACCGAGGCCGATCTGCGCGTCGCCTGACACCGGTTCTTCAAAAGAGGGCGGTGGGGCCTCGGCTGCCCGTGGGTTGCTTCGGCAGTACCGCTCCTATATAGGCACCGGAAGCCCTGGCCCTCGAATGGCCGGCTCGCTCTGACACGGCCAGCCGTGCCGCATGGTCCACATCTGCGGCCACGGTCCCGCCCCCACGCACGGGCGACGGCACGCCCGCAATGCTCTCGTACAGATCGTTCACATTGCCATGGCGCAGTCCATGCCCCGTGGTGCCCACCAGACGTTTCGTGATTCCGAACTTCTCCAGGGCGTAGTCGAGTCGGCGCAGATTGCGCTTCAGGTCGAGCGCTGGGTGGCCCAGGTGGGCGTCGCGGCTGGTGACCAGCGCGCGCGCCAGTGCCACCGATGCCCGCTGCTGCTCCGTTTCCAGCGCAATCCACCGCACGCGCCCACCCTTGCCCTTGATCCATACGTACTCATCCGCCTTGCGGCGCTCGGCAGGCAGGCCCGTGTCCTCGAAGGGCGCGACGTGCTCGAAGGGGCGGAACATCACCGATTCCTTGCGCCGCAGCGCCAGCGTGTGCATCAGCCGCATCGAGGCCGCGATCCGTGCGTCGTACTGCGTGACCTGGGCGAGGATGGCTTCCACATCGATGCCGTGCGCGCTCCAGCTTTTGTCGTGCTGGGCGTACTCATGGCGCTGGTATTCCTCCAGGCACAAGCCATAGCGCACCGGAAGTAGCACGAGGCCGGGCTTGTTCATCCAGGATGCCAATCCGCGCAGGAAAGACAGGTAGGTCTGAATCGTCGCGGGTGCCAGATGCTCGCGCTGCCACACCTGCACCATCGCGTGCAGATGCTTCTGCCCCAGGTTGCGCGGATCCGGCATGGTGTGGAAGCCAGCTTTCAGCTTGAGGTCGAGGAAGAAACGCCGCAGGAAGCGGGCGCGCTCGGCGCGGGTCTTGTGCGAGACGGTTTTCTCGCGCGCCGTGTGCCGGGTGTTGAACAGCTCGATCAGTGTCTCCAGCACGCGCATGGGATCGGCATGGCCGGGCCGCAGTCGGGCGAGGATTTCCTGGGGTGTTTTGTCTATCCAGGCTTGCCGGCGCGGCCGATCTGTGCCGGGTATGCGCCTCGCGCTGATGGGATTGGTTGACTGAGTGGAAGGGTTCGTCATGGTGCTTTCCAAATCAAAGGGGACAACACGCCGCCCGAACGGCGCACTGGCAGGAATCCGGGAAGGTCGGCACCAGCGACGGATTCCGTCAGCCGCTGGTGCGGGAGGTCGATTCATCACGGCGGCGCACGCGACCACGGCATGCGCCACCGACCCAGGGGTTGCGCCAGCCACATGCGCGTGCAGGGCCAGCTCGGTCGGTCTTAAAAATGAAAACGTGTGATCCGGCTCCGCATATGCATTTCTGCAACGGCGGAGGCTGGTGACGCACTGCTGCCTCGAGGGCAAACAGTCGCATCGGCGCCGAGATCAGGTCTCGCGCTATCTGGTGGATCAATCCTGGAATTCGCAGCGCCATCCGCGCGCATGGGTCCGCCCCTGACCGACAGTCCAGGGCGGTGTCGAGCGTTTGAGCGGGGACAAGCGGGGAGCCCCTTCGGGGGCAAGCACAACCGCTTGCGGCGTGAAACACGCGTGCTCAGTAATGGCGGGATCGGGAGCCGGCATCGGGTGCCAAGTCGGGAGATCGATGGCCTTGACGCGCTTCTGGGAGCGCC
>JAFEEP010000405.1 GCA_018241045.1 Pseudomonadota bacterium
CATCAATTTCAACAAGCCTATCGGCCAGCGCAAACTCAGCGACGATACGCTGGTCAACTTCATCCAGGTCTTCGAGAAGTCGAGCCAGTCGCTCATGCCACGCCGGGCAATGCGTTGACCGCGTCGACCAGCGCACCGCTGCGTACCAGCGCGCAAGCAGCGTCGATGTCCGGGGCGAAATGGCGATCCTCATCAAGCGCCGGAACGGATTTGCGCAGCAGGGCGTGTGCGGCTTCAAGCGGATCGCTGGAACGAAGCGGGCGTTGGAACTCGATCCCTTGCGCCGCCGCCAGCCATTCGAGCGCGATCACCGCCTCGACATTGGCGGCCATGCCCGCCAACCGCCGCGCGCCGTGCGCGGCCATCGAAACGTGGTCCTCCTGATTGGCGCTGGTCGGGATCGAATCGACGCTGGCCGGATAGGCACGCTGCTTGTTCTCGCTGACCAGGGCCGCGGCGGTGACCTGCGGGATCATGAAGCCCGAATTGAGTCCCGGGCGCGGGGTGAGGAAGGCGGGCAGGCCCGACAGCGCCGGATCGACCAGCATGGCGAGGCGGCGCTCGCTGAGCGAGCCGATCTCGCACAGCGCCAGTGCGATCATGTCAGCGGCGAAGGCGACCGGCTCGGCATGGAAGTTGCCGCCCGACAGCGCTTCGCCGGTGTCAGTGAAGACCAGCGGATTGTCGGACACGCCATTGGCTTCGGCCTCCAGCGTCGCCGCCGCCTGGCGCAGCAGGTCAAGGCAGGCGCCCATCACCTGCGGCTGGCAGCGCAGGCAATAGGGGTCTTGCACGCGAATGTCGTTATCGAGGTGGCTGGCGCGGATCGCTGACCCTGCCATCAGGCCGCGCAGCGCGGCGGCAGTTTCGATCTGGCCCTTGTGGCGGCGCAGTTTGTGAATGCGCGGATCGAACGGGGTGTCGCTGCCCTTGGCCGCCTCGGTCGAAAGCGCGCCGCTGACCAGCGCCGATCGCAGCGCGCGTTCGGCGGCGAACAGCCCGGCAAGGGCATTGGCGGTGGAGAACTGGGTGCCGTTGAGCAGGGCCAATCCTTCCTTCGGACCGAGTTCAAGTGCTTTCAAGCCTGCTTTGGCAAAGGCTTCGACAACGGTCATTTTCTTGCCCTTGAACCACACATCGCCCACCCCGATCAGCGGAGCGGTCATGTGAGCGAGGGGGGCAAGGTCGCCGCTCGCCCCGACCGATCCCTGGCAGGGGACCAGCGGAATGATGTCGTGAACCAGCATCGCCTCAAGCAGGGCGATCGTTGGTGGGCGCACGCCGGATGCCCCCTGCGCCAGACTGGCGAGCTTCAGGGCCATCATCAGCCGCACGACCGGGGCTGGGCTGGGCTCGCCGGTTCCGGCGGCGTGGCTCAGCACGATATTGCGCTGAAGCGTGGCCAGATCCTTCGCCGCGATCCGCACCGAGGCGAGCTTGCCGAAGCCGGTGTTGATCCCATAGACCGCCTCATCGCGCGCCAGGATCGCCTCGACCGTGGCGGCGCTGGCGGCGATCGCGCCTGCCGATGCAGGGTCGAGCCGCGCTGCGGCACCTGCAGAAACTGCGCGCCAGGTGGTGAGCGGAACATGGCCGGGAACAAGTGTAATCATTGGGGCATCTCGCAGCGAAGGTGATTGTTCCAGACCAGCGGGAACAGGGGATCGTTCAATTCGGCACCGGCGGGCAGGCGCTCTCGCAAACCGGGAAATTCGGGAGAGGTGCGCCATTCGCGCGGTGCATGACGCACGTCGTCACCGATGAAGCGCAGCGAGAGTACGCGGCGATCGACCGCGCTCCCGGCTGCCCGGTGCAGGGTGAGCATGTTGAACGCCACGACATCGCCGGGGGCCAGCGCCCAGCCGATTATCGGAAAGCGGACCGGATCGGCATCGATGTCGGGCAATTCTTCAAGCGCGCCTTCAGGAAACCATTTTGCCTGATCGTCCATGAAACTGCGCGGCATTAACCACGGCCCGCGATGGGATCCGGCAACGAATTCAAGGGTTGAATGGCGCGGGACCAGATCGGCGGGAATCCAGAAGCTGATCGTCTGTGCGCCGTCGATATTGTAATAGGGCTGGTCCTGATGCCACGGGGTCGCCTGCCGCGTTCCCGCCGACTTGGTCAGCATATGGTCGTGATATAGCCGCACCGCGCGGCTGCCGAGCAGCTCTGCGGCAAGGCGTGGCAATTCGCTTTGCCATATCAAGGCGCGATAGTCGGCATTGTCCTGCCAGCAGCAGAAATCCTCGACGAAACGGCCGGGGTCGTCCGCAGAAGACGCGACCTTGGCATTCGGGCTGGGCGAAGCGAGATTGGCGTCTATCCCCCGCGCCAGCGCCGCGACATCGTCAGCCGTCAGCGCGCCGCGCAGCACCACGGTTCCGTCGCGCGCAAAACCATCGGCGACGCTGTCGTTCATCATTGGCCGCTCCACACACGCGCATGGAGCGGGTTGAAGCCCATGCGGTAAACCAGTTCGGCGGGATGTTCGATGTCCCAGATCGCGAGATCGCAGCGCTTGCCCGGCTCAAGCGTGCCGACATCGTCCGCCATGCCCAATGCGCGGGCGGCATTGCGGGTCACGCCGCGCAGGCATTCGTCGACCGTCAGGCGGAACAGCGTCGCGCCCATGTTCATCGTCAGCAGCAGCGATGTCAGCGGCGAGGTGCCGGGGTTGCAATCGGTGGCGAGGGCGATCGGCACTCCCGCGCGGCGCATCGCATCGACCGGGGGAAGCTGGGTTTCGCGCACGAAGTAATAGGCACCCGGCAGAAGAACGGCGACGGTTCCAGCTTCGGCCATCGCCGCAACTCCGGCCTGATCGAGATATTCGAGATGATCCGCCGAAAGCGCGCCAAACCGCGCCGCCAGCGCCGCACCATGAAGGTTGGATAGCTGCTCGGCATGGAGCTTGACTGGCAGGCCCACAGCCCGCGCGGCAGTGAACACCCGCTCGATCTGGGCAGGGGTAAAGCCGATCCCTTCGCAGAACCCGTCAACCGCGTCGGCCAGCCCCTCGCCGGCGATGCGGGGGATCAGGTCATTGCACAGCATCGCGATATAACCGTCAGGATCGCCCTGATATTCCGGTGGCAAGGCGTGGGCGCCAAGGAAGGTTGTGCGCACGGTGACGCCGCGTTCGCGCTCCAGCCGCCGCGCGGCGCGGAGCATGGCCAGTTCGCTGGGAGCATCAAGGCCATAGCCCGATTTGATCTCGATCGTGGTCAGCCCTTCGGCGATCAGCGCATCGAGCCGGGGCAGGGCGGCGGCGACCAGTTCATCCTCGCTCGCCGCGCGGGTGGCGCGCATGGTCGAAACGATCCCGCCCCCGGCGCGGGCGATTTCCTCATAGCTCGCGCCTCGCAGCCGCATCTCGAACTCGCGCGCGCGGTTGCCCATGTGGATCAGGTGGGTGTGGCAGTCGATCAGCCCTGGGGTAATCCACCGCCCCGCGCAGTCGATTCGCTCTGCAGCGGGGGCGGGGGGCAGAGCATCGACAGGTCCGGCATGGACGATCCGCCCCCGGGTGCAGGCAACGGCGCCGTTTTCGACCACGCCAAGCCCCGCGCCTGTCATCGTGGCGAGGCGGGCATTGGTCCAGATGCGGTCGATTTGCATGGGGGCGGCGAATCCTCTCGATCTCACTGTTGCAGAGTCGAGCAATAATGTATAGACATAATCGCAAGCAAGGGAGCAGTTCGATGCCACAGGTTCTTCACGCCGGTTCGGCGCTGCTACCCCAGGGCTGGGTCGATGACGTGCGGATCACGATTGTCGGCGGCCAGATCACAGGGATCGAAACAAGCGTTGCGCCGCAGCCGGAGGACGAGCGCGCCGCGCTGCTGATGCCGGGCCTGTGCAACCTCCACAGCCACGCCTTCCAGCGCGCCATCGCCGGGCGCGGCGAGGTGCGCGGTGTGGGCGAGGACAGCTTCTGGTCGTGGCGCGAGGCGATGTACCGCTTCGTTCCCCGCCTCGATCCCGAGGCAATGCAGGCGATCTCCGCGCTGGCCTATATCGAGATGCTGGAGGGTGGGTTCACCCGCGTTGGCGAGTTCCACTACCTTCACAACGCCCCCGATGGTTCGCGCTATGCCGATCCGGCGGCGATGGCGCGGGCGCTGGCGGAATCGGCGCAGGAAAGCGGTATCGGCATGACCCTGCTGCCGGTGTTCTATGCTCACGCCGGGTTCGGCGGGCAGGCGCCGCAGGCCGATCAAGCGCGGTTCCTTTCGACGCTCGACAGCTTCACGCAATTGCACGGTGCCTGCGCCGAGGCGTTGCGCGATCTGCCCGGCGCGGTGCTGGGCCTTGCGCCGCATAGCCTGCGCGCGGTCACGCCCGAGGAACTCGCCGGGCTGGTCGAGCTGGCGGGCAAGGCTCCGATCCACGTCCATATCGCCGAGCAAGTCCGCGAAGTTGAGCAGTGTCTTGCCTGGAGCGGCCAGCGCCCGGTCGAATGGCTGATGGATCATGCCCCGGTCTCCGCCAACTGGTGCCTGGTTCACGCCACACATATGACCGAGGCTGAAACGGCTGCGCTCGCCGCGAGCGGGGCCGTGGCAGGGCTGTGTCCGGTGACCGAGGCCAACCTGGGTGACGGCCTGTTCCCCGCGCCGGACTATCTGGCGGCGGGCGGGGCCTGGGGCGTCGGCAGCGATTCCAACGTCAAGATCGATGCTTTCGAGGAATTGCGCTGGTTCGAATATGGCCAGCGCCTTGTCTTGCGCAAACGCAACGTCGCGGCGCTGCATCCGGGACAATCGACCGGCGCGGCGCTGTTCGACATGGCGGGGCGGGGCGGAGCGCAGGCGCTAGGCGGCAGCTTCGGCATCGCGGTGGACGGCG
>JAFEEP010000406.1 GCA_018241045.1 Pseudomonadota bacterium
CGTCTGACGGACGGCGCGATCAGCACGAGGAAAAGGACGCACGCATGGCCATCAGCTTGAAGAAGGGACAGGGCATCAGCCTGTCGAAAAGCGAATTCGATCTTTCCAAGGTCACTATCGGCCTGGGCTGGGACATTGCCAGCTCCGGTGGCTTTCTGAAAAACCTGTTTGGTGGTAGCCAAGAGGAATATGACTTGGATGCCATCGCCTTCCTGTGTCATGCCGATGGCAAGGTGCATCGCTTCGGAGACAAGCTTGTGGGGGGCGATGTGGTGTTCTTCAACAGCATGAAGCACCCATCAGGGAAGATCTGGCTGACCGGTGACAATCGCACCGGTGCAGGCGATGGTGACGACGAGCAGATCATCGTCCTGCTCGACTCCATGCCTGACGAAATCACCAAGATCGTATTCGTAGTCAGCATTTATCAGGGGCTTCAGAAGCAGCAGCACTTCGGGAAAGTGCAGAACGCCTTCATCCGCGCTGTGGATGCGCGCGGCAGGGAAATGGTGCGAACCGACCTGTCCGTAAGCCCCGAGACGCAGAACATGTGCTCAATGGTGTTCGCGGAACTGAACCGAACCGCCGCAGGCTGGGAGTTCAAGTCGCTGCTGCGACCGGAGCGCACCGACAGTTTCGCGATGATCCTGCGGGATTACTACGTTCCGACCAACGGGTAAGCGCGGGATGCGTCGCCTGCCTGTCTACCTGTTGCTGGATACCTCGGGCTCGATGCGCGGCGAGCCCATCGCCGCCGTCAACGTCGGTCTGGGAGCGCTGATCGCCAGTTTGCGCCAGGATCCGTCGGCGCTGGAATCGGTGCACGTGAGCGTGATGACGTTCGATGCGGAAGTGAAGGTCGTGGTTCCGCTCACGCCGCTGGATCAGCTGCAACTTCCCGTGATATCGGCACCTGACTCCGGGCCGACCTTCCTCGGCATGGCGCTGGAAACGCTGTGTCAGTCTTTCGATCGCGAAATCAGAAAGAACACGGCCGATGCCAAGGGGGATTGGGCACCGCTGCTGTTCGTGATGACGGACGGCAGCCCGACCGACCTGCAGGTGTACGAGGAGCAGGCAGCCGAAGTGAAAAAGAGGCCCTTCGGCAACATCATCGGCTGCGCGGCGGGCCCGAAGGCCAAGCGGGAATACCTGTCGATGCTCACCGACAACGTAGTGAGTCTGGATACGCTCGACAGCGCCTCGTTCACCAGCTTCTTCCGCTGGGTGTCGTCGGCGGTCAGCACCGGCAGCCGGAGTCAGGGGTTGGCCGAAAGCGCGCCGTTGCCGCCGCCGCCTGCGGAAATCCAGTTCGTCATTTGACCCGGGGGGCGCATGCGCCGATTGCCGATCTATTTCCTGCTGGACGTGTCTGAGTCGATGCTCGGGGAAAATCTGTACCGGCTCGAAGAGGGATTGCAGCGGATCATCGGCGAACTGCGAACCGATCCGCATGCGCTGGAAACCGCATGGGTGTCGGTGATCGCATTCGCCGGTAGGACGCGCGAGGTCGTTCCGTTGACGGAACTACCCAGTGTTCACTTGCCGCAGCTGCCGGTGGGCGGTGGTACTTCGTTCGGCCGTGCGCTGATGTTCCTGATGGATCAGATGGACGCCAGGATCCGGCGCGGTGACGGCGAACAGAAGGGCGATTGGAAGCCCATCGTGTTCCTGATCACCGACGGCAAGCCGACCGACGATGTCGAGCCGGCACTGGTGCGCTGGGCGCGCTATGCCAGTCGCGCGACTCTGGTCGCCGTTTCGATCGGACGCAGTGCCGACCTGCGTGTACTCAACCGGCTGACCGATGCGGACAAGGTGCTGACGCTGGATGACGTAAGCGACGAAGGTTTCCGCAAGTTTATTGCCTGGGTCACGCAAGCGGTTCAGTCGCGCAGCCGCAGCGTTGGCGATCCTGCGCGCGAGGAGCTGATGCCGGCGCTGGACGACGACATCCTGAAGAAGCTCGATCTGCGCAAGCCCATCGAGACGGTGGACGAGACCAATGCCTATTTCGTCTCGAACAGCCAGAACACGCGGCTGCCCTATGTGTCGCGTTATGAACCGCTGCGCGATGAACTCGACATCGGTGGAAGGCCGCTACAGACGGTGATGTACCGGCTGTCCGGTTGCTATCCGGTCAACAACAGTTATTTCGAGATGACGTCGGAGCAGCCGGATGTGGCGACGCTGTCTTCCGACCAGTTGCTCGGCATGCCGGGCTGTCCGCATTGCGGCAATCCGGTGGGCTTCGCAATGTGTTCCTGCGGTAACACCTTCTGTATCCCGGGAGCAGGCGAACACATCTGCCCCTGGTGCGAACAGGCCGGCAGTTTCACGCCGATGGATGCGGACGCGGAAGCGCCCGAGATCAATCGGGCGAGGGGTTGAGCGATGGCGCGTTTCCAGTCGCCGCAGGACAAGCGCATCGAGATCGCACTCGCTCGGCTAATTCGATGTCAGCTCACGTTGCACGATCTTGAAGCGGATGTCGGCGCGCTGGTACGAATCCGCCAGCAACTGCCGGTCGCCCGGTTTCTGGACGAGATCGTGGAGGCAGGTCGTCGCAATGCCGGCCAGAACCTGCTGATGGTCGATGTTTCGACGAGGCCGAGCGCAGAGGCTCCATGTTCTGCCGACATAAGTCGTGCTGCCGAACCGGGGGTGCCGGTTTCCGATGCGACGATTGGTTCGCTGGTAACGAACATCGCCGAAACGATTGGGTCGCCGCCTGACGGCGAGGTTGGTGGCGAGGCCGTGATGAAGGATGCGGCCCCTGCCGCGCCAACTCCGAAGGATGCCGGACAGCCCATGTATCGCCTGCTCGTACCGAACGCCACGGCAGATGTCGCCTACAGCTATCAACTTGATCTTTCCCGCGAACCGTTGGCGGCCTATCGCATCCATGCGATTTCCGGATTGGAAGAGATCGGGCTGACATTCGATCCGGAAACCCACCGGCTTCACGGCACGCCGTGCGTAGAGCCAGGGCAAGCGCTCCAGAAGGAGTTGGAGGTCGTGTTGGCGCGCCGGGACAATCCAGCCGTCCGCGTGGCGTCCAGGCTTTCGCTGTTCATCAATCCGCATCCGCGCACGCTATGGAAGAAGATCGAGCCTGACGCATTGCTGGAACATCGCAAGGAACATCGATGCTCGCTTTGCGAGGCAGGGCCGCCGATGGTGCTGGCCGCCAGCGTGCGCGGGCGTTCGCACGAGAACAGCGGTGCATTCCGCGAGGACGACTTCCATGTCGGCCGTACGGCGGATGGATCGTGGACAGTCGTGGCGGTGTCCGATGGTGCCGGCTCGGCGAAGCTGTCGCGGCTGGGCTCGCGGATCGCGACGGAAACGGCTGTGGCTAGCCTGTTGGATGCATTGGGAAATTGCAGGGCAGAGCTCGACGCGGCTGTCGCGGAGGTCGTTCAGGATGAAGATGCGCTGGCGCGAGTCGCTAGGCTGGAGAAGTCCGGTGAAGCGATGCTTCTGGAACCCGTGGGACGGGCCGCCTTCGCGGCGAGCAAGGCCATCCAGACAAAGGCGGGCGAACTCGGGGTGGAGGAAAAAGCGCTGGCTGCGACCCTGATGTTCGCGGCGATCCGGCGTATAGGTGATGACATGCTGGTCGCGTCCTACTGGATCGGAGACGGCGCGGCGGCACTGTTCGATCCCGCTTCCGGCGCGTTCCATTTGCTCGGTGAAGCGGACAGCGGCGAATTCTCCGGTCAGACGCGGTTTCTGCTGTCTCAGGAGTTTCCCGTAGACTCCGCATGGGTGGCGATCGGAAAGCGTTTTCGTTTCCGCTGCGTGCCTGTCAGCGCAGTTTTACTGCTGATGACGGACGGTGTGTCCGATCCCAAGTTCGGCACC
>JAFEEP010000407.1 GCA_018241045.1 Pseudomonadota bacterium
CGGGCGCCAGGTTGCCCTTGATGTTGACGAAACTGAGAATCCGTTCGGGATGCGCGTGCGCAAGCATCAGCGAGGCCAGCGCCCCCATCGAATGGCCAACCAGGTGAAAGCGATCGAAGCCGATCCACTCCACCATGACCAGCGCCGCCTTCACCTGAAAAGCAATGCTGACCTTGGACAGATCGCTGCAACGCGTTTCACCGCAACCGGGTGCATCGAACGCCAGAAACGGATGGCCTGCAAACTCGGGTTGGCGCACGATGTCGGCAAAGTCTTCCTTGGTGGAGCCAAAGCCGTGCAGGAACACGATGGGGGCCTTGTCGCCACCCCGGTGAATGGCAGAGACATCGAGCGCGGTGCCATCGACCGCGATTGCAACGCGCGTTGGCGTAAATTCATGTGGCATGAGACCTCCGTCTTTGAAATGACGCGCCTGGGGACCCAAGCAGCTTCAATCGACCAGCGCCTGATTGAAGCTCTGCATCGCTTCGCACGCCTGCCGCAGCGATGCATCGTCGAGCGCATAGGCAATGCGAATGTAGGGCCCCAGCCCGAAGGCGCTGCCATGCACGGTGGCCACGTTCGCCTCGTCCAGCAGCGCATTGACCACGTCCTCGTCGCTGTTCAGCCTGGTGCCCGCCGGTGTGGTCTTGCCCAGCAGCGCCTCGCACGATGCAAAGGTGTAGAACGCGCCCTGCGGCACTTCGCAATGCAGGCCGGACGCCTGGTTCAGCAGTTGCACCACCATGTCGCGGCGCCGCTGGAAGGCCGCACGCGATTGCGCGATGAAGTCCTGCGGCCCCGTCAGCGCGGCCAGTGCCGCATGCTGCGAGATGGTGCAGGCGCCCGAGGTCTGCTGGCCCTGCAGCTTTTCCATGGCCTCGATCAGCCAGCCGGGCCCGGTGCCGAAGCCTATGCGCCAGCCGGTCATGGCGTAGGCCTTGGAGACCCCGTTCATCGTCAGCACGCAATCGCGCAGGCGCGGCTCCACCCGGGCGATGGTGAAGAACTCGATGCCGTCGAAGATCAGGTGCTCGTAGATGTCGTCGCTGAGCACCAGCACCTGCGGATGCGCCAGCAGCACCTCGGCCAGCGCCTGCAGTTCGCTTCGGCTGTACACCGCGCCCGTAGGGTTGGACGGCGAGTTCAGGATCAGCCAGCGCGTGCGCGGGGTGATGGCGGCGGCCAGCGCATCGGGTGTGAGTTTGAAGCCGCTCTGCGCACCGCAGGCTACGGTGATGGCCTTGCCACTGCACAGCTGCACGATCTCGGGATAGCTCACCCAATACGGCGCGGGCACGACGACCTCGTCGCCCTCGTTCAGCGTGGCGGCCAGTGCGTTGAAAATCACCTGCTTTCCGCCGCTGCACACCAGCGTGTCGCGCCAGTCCACGTCCAGCCCGTTCTCGCGCTGGAACTTGGCGGCAATCGCTTCGCGCAGGGCGCGCAGCCCGGCCACCTGCGTGTAGCGGGTATGGCCGGCGCGGATGGCCGCAATGCCGGCCTCGCACACATGGACCGGCGTGTCGAAGTCCGGCTCGCCCGCGCTCAGCGAGATGATCTTGGCGCCTGCGGCGCGGCGTGCGGCCACGCGATCCATGACCTTGTAGGTGGCCGAAGGCTTGGCCTCGGCCAGGAAACGGTTCAAACCGTGGGCTGGCGCGGTCATCAGGCTTGCCTCCAGCTCGTGAGGTTCAGCAGTTCCAGCGTGGATTTTCCCTGCGTCAGCGCCTCCATCATCCTGGCCTCCTTGTCCGCACGGGCCTGGCCCTGGGCCAGCGTAGATTCGACATGGGCTGCGGGAATGACCAGCACGCCGTCGTCATCGGCCACCACCAGGTCGCCCGCCGCCACCGGCGTGCCGGTGAAGCTCATCGGCTGGCCAACCGAAGGGGCGCTGGCCTTGATCGTGCCGCGCATGGAGATCCCACGCGAGAACACCGGAAAGCGTCGCGCCGTCAGTGCCGCGATGTCGCGCACGCCGCCGTCGATGACCAGGCCCACGATGCAGGCCGCCTCGGCCGCCACCGTGAGCACCTCGCCCCAGTAGCCCGCGACGAAGCCGCCGGAGGAGATCACGAGAATGCTACCGCGCGGCGCCTTCTCCATCGCGATGTGGATGGCCAGGTTGTCGCCCGGGGAGCATTCCAGCGGATAGGCCGAACCGGCCACCGAGGCACCGGCCCATACCGGGCGGATAGCAGTGTCGGCGGCGCTGGTGGCCAGGCCCGAGGCCTCGAACAGCGTGGAGGTGCCGAGCCTGCGCGCCTGCGCCAGCAGCTCGGAACGGTAGAGTTGGGTGGCGGTAATCATGATGATTCCTTCGTTTGCAGCCTGTGGTAGCCCAGCGCGGCACGCGCCTCGCCCAGGGTCTTGCCCTGCGCGATCAGCTCGCGGATGCGCGATTCGACTTCTTCTATCCTTCGAGCGGTCTCGGCCACCTCGCGGGCTCGGCCGCGCGGCACGATGACCACGCCGTTGGCATCGGCCACCACGATGTCGCGTGCGGCCACGCGCACGGTGCCAATGGCCACGGTGCCGTTCACGGCCTCGACCTGCACGCAGTCCTTGCCGGTGCGCATGAAGCGGCCGGCGGAGAACATCGGGTAGCCGTCGCCCAGGGCCTTGCTCACGTCGCGGCAGACGCCGTCGATCACCGTGCCGGCAATGCCGCGTAGGCCCGCGTACTGGGTCATGATGTCGCCCCACACGGTGCAGTCGGTGCGGCCATCGTTGTCGATCACCACCACGTCGCCGGGCGCCACGTCGTCGATGAAGTCGCCCACCGTACCCGGCGGGTTGCCGGCCGGCACGTACTTCACGGTGAAGGCCGGGCCCACCACGGCCCTGACGTAGTCGGCCAGCGGCATGATGCCCAGCGTCTGGCCGTGCAGGCCCAGTTTGTCCATCGCGTCGGAGACGCCAGGGGTGTCCAGCCCTTCGAACAAGGCGACCAGTTCCTGGTCTTCAGGCGCGGCTTTGCGGGTGGCTGTCATGGTATGTCTTGAAGAATTGAATGAAATCGGCCTTCAGCGCTTATCCATAAAGCGCCAATAGCTATCGTTTTTGAACTAGCTGTACGATGCGGCAATGGCCTCGAATTCCTTGTCGTGCATCACCTCGGCCACAGAGCGGCCCGCGCGCACGGCGGCCACCATGCCGTCCTGGCGGCGGGCGATGCGCTCGCCCATGTCCAGCACGTCCTGGATGCGGTCGGGGGGCACAAAGACCGTGCCGCAGCGGTCGGCGATCACGTAGTCGTCCTCGTGCACCGTGACGCCCGCCATCTGCACGGGCGTGCCCGAAGCGATCTGGATCACGCGGTTGCGCGCGCTGATGGAAGACC
>JAFEEP010000408.1 GCA_018241045.1 Pseudomonadota bacterium
GCCCGACGGGTGGCATCTGCCCGACCGCTTTCCGGGGGAGCGGGCGGAGGATGCGAGCGCGTTCCTTGATGAAGCGCTCGGCTACAACGATCAGGTCGTGACCGCCGAGGACCGGCAGGCGCAGCTCAACTCGGAGCAGAACGAGACGATCGACGGTCGTTGGCGTTACATCGAGCACGCGGCGACGGCGACTCGCGTGTTCATTCGGCTACAGCGACAGCAGTTCGCCGTGCCGGAGGAAGTGAAGATCACGGGCGTCGTGTACCTTCCGTGGCGACCGGGCGACCCCATCTCCAGTCAAGACCTTCGTACCCTGCCGACCGCTCGGATTGAGGCTGCGATCAACGAGCGGCTGTTCGCAATGAAGCGGACGGTGACGATCATGGGCGGAAAGATCGTGCTGCCGTCTGGTCGGAAGATCAGCGAGCGCGATCTACTCAAGCCGCTCGGGAACCCGAAGCAGACGCCGGACTTCTACGAACTCGTCGCGCTCCAATACGGCAAGCTCGCGTCGCAGGGCGATGAGGCTCCGGCGGTCACCATGGCGAAGATCAACGATGTTGCTCACGCGACCGCGCAGGGCTGGCTCGTTCGCACCCGCGCTCGCGGGCTTCTGCCTCCGGGTCGCCGAGGGTAGCAGCTCGCGGGAGAGTGCGCGTTGAGTCTCCGACGTATCCGATACGGGCAGTCATAGCCCCAGGCTTGGGCCATCACGGTGCGGAGTGCTGTGCCCGGAGCGACGCTCAAAAGGATCGTGGGAAGCGTGGAGCTTGCGCGCTCGGGCCTCTCGATCTAGGCGTGCTTGCGTTGCGGCCTCGCGCTGGGCCGTGATCCGGGCGGCGGCGTCTTGCGCGGACATGCCTCGCAAGACGGCGGCTTCTTCCCGTGCGATTGCGGCGGTGCGGTTGGCTTTGGCGGTTTCTCGGTCGGGGTGGGTGAACTCGTAGAGCAGTGGCTCGCGCCGTACTCGTTCGGCTCCGAAGATGTCCGCATGGAGCGCGCGGCGTTCGCTGCGGTGTTGCTTGTCCATCTCCTCCCCAGCAGCGCGGGCGGCTTCGACACGCTGTTCTGCCTCGATCACGCGCGAGTCGCGGGTGGCAAGCCGTTCTGCCGCGCGTGAGGCCCAGCCGGTAAGCGTGTCGGCGTCGTGAGGCGTTGCGCCCCAATGGTCCGCCATGCGCGTACGGCTCTTTCCCGCGAGTGCGGTCGCGGCCTGATGATCTTTGCGTGCGGCGCGTCTCCCGAATCTCCCCGATGCGCTGAGCTTTGTCTGTGTGGCAGTCTCGTGGTCGAGCGCGGCCAGGTACTCGCGGCCTTCCTGCATGGCGGCCACCGTGAGCGGTTCCCGCACCTCGGCGCGCACTCGTGATGCCGCCTCTGTCTCGGCCTGGATCACGGCGGTTTGCTCGTCCATCTCTGCCTGCTGGTGCTCGTGCTGCCGGTCGAGGCGCGCGCCGACGCGCTCCCACCACGCGGCGCGTCGCTCGGCCTTCTCCGCATCCTGGATGAGCTGCGCGACGCGCGTGTTCACGAGTTTCACAGGGCCGTCGTCAACGAGACCTCGCACGGCCTCCGCCGCGCGCTCGGTCGCGTCGGCGAGGCCACGGTCGGCGTGGTCGCGTTCCATCGCGTCAATGAACTGCGCCCGCGCCTCGGCACGGCTCTCCGCGATAACGTGCAGGGCGTTCTCGCCCCGTCCTCTCGTCATGCCGACATACACCGCCGCGCCATTGATGCCATCGCTGAGGATCGTGTGCGAAGCGGAGGCGGTCACACCTTGCACGCCGTAGGCAGTCGCCGCATAGGACAGGTGCGCGTGTTCGCGGATGTAGTCGGCGGGAAGGTGCCGCGTGTGCTCCCGCTTGCGCTCGTCGTGCGCGTCGCGCACCCAGACCGATCCGTCCGGCTCGACGTGCTGCACGATCCACTGCTGCCGGTTCGCCACACCCAGTGCGGCGTCGTTACGGCGAGTCTGTATCAGATCACCCGCACCGATGCTCAGTCCATCACTGCCTGCTGTCGTGGTGGCGTCGTCCACCAGGCCGCGAGCGATCCGTTCCTCCCGGATGCGCTCATTCAGCCGAGCCGCTTCATCGTTGCCTGTGACGGTGAGTGTCTCGCCGTCGTGAGCGTTCTGCGCGATGTTCTCTCGCAGCTCGTCGTCGTCTGCGTGCAGGCGGATGAGGCCGAGCCTGTCGAGCTGGTCGAACACATCCCCGGGGTCGCGGCGGTCCCGCATTCGCACGGTGAGGTCGGCGTAGTCGGGGTCGGTGAAGCGGTGCACCTTAGCCATGTCGAAGGTGCGACCGCGAATCTGTGCGGCCATGTCGAGGACGCCGCCGCGACCTACAGCGGCGAGTTGCGCGCGGTCGCCGATAAGCGCGACTGTTGCACCCGCTTCTGCGGCGACAGTGAACAGCGCGAGGGCTGCGTCTTGGTCGAGCATCCCGGCCTCGTCGACGACGATCCGATCCCCGCGCCGCAACAGAGCACCGGGCGGCGGGCCAGTAAACACTGCGCCTGTGGCCGGATCAGTCGCGCCCGGCGTGAGTCGCGTCCACGCGCCGTCCTCGTTCCAGCGATAGCCATGCGCGTGCACGAGAGCGGCAACTGATGTTGCGGGCACGCCGAGTTCCTGGTGTGCAACGTCGGCGGCGCGCTTGGTCGGCGCAACGACTCGCACGCGTCGGCTTTGATCGTTCGCGGCGGCGATTGCCGTGGCTATCATCGTGGTTTTCCCCGCCCCTGCTGCGCCTTCCACGATCACGAGCGGGTCGGAGGATGCGACTGCTGCGGCCGCGTCGAATTGGCCTGGATCGAGTTGCTGCCCGAGCCGCTCTGTAACCTGCGATACGTCACGATAGCGCTGCGTGTTCTCCGGCTTGCGGGCGGTGAGCAGGTCGCGCAGTTCGGTTTCGACCTGCACCACGCGCAGCGATGTGAGATGCGCCACATGCTCCGGTGCGGGTGCGCCAGTTGGGAGGATTGAAAAGCAATCCTCGAGCGCGAGTGCGGTCGAGAGCACGACCAGCTCACGCAACTCTTCGGGAGTGGCGCGCACACCGTGTTCGGTGATGATGCGGCTGGCGTGCTCCTGCACATCGTGGTGCGTCCACGCCGATGATCCGGCGGCGCAGCGATCCAGAGCGCGCGACGCAATCTCCTGCACCGAGAGTTCGTCGGATTGCGCCGGCGCACTGATGAGTTTGCGGGTGAGGGTTTCGGGGTCGTAGCCCGCCTCTCTCAGTTCTGTCAGCCATTCGGCTTCTTCCCGCGTCGTGGTCGGCTTCTTCGCGGGCCGCTCGAACGCCCACGCCTTCGCCGTCAACCGCGACGACACCACCGGCCCCATCGTCTCGCCCGGATGCGCCGCTTCCCACTCGACTTCGAGTCGTTCTAGGTTCTTCCGCACCTGTGCGCCGCGCTTGCTCATCAGTGCGTTGAACGGCTCCAGCTCCGTCACCTCACCTGTTGTCGGGTTGAGGGTGAGACCGTGCTTGTCGAGTACTGCTGCAAGTTCGGGGCTGGCGGCGACTACGGCAGCCCCGAGCGCGCGGATCGCGCCTTGTTGTTTGAACATCGCCGCTGTATCCAACGCCCGCCATTTGCCTGTCGCCCAAACCCTGGTCCCGACCTGCATGTGGATGTGCCGGTGCGGGTCACCCGCGCGGGACGTGCGGTGTGTGATGCCGACGACTTGCATGTGCTCGATCGGCACGACCTCCTGCTTCCCGCGTGGGCCGACCCGCGTCACAGAATGCTGGGCGAGCCACCGCTGAATCTCCGATAGTGCGCTCTGCTGCGCCGCGTCGAGCACTTCGGACACCTCGGGGTAGAGGGCGGCGGCGACGGAGAGTGACTTCGGGGTATTGATGACCATCTCCGCGAACCGAGGCGAGCCTTGACGATCCGACCCCGCAAGTCGCGGCTTACCCATTCGTTCTCCGGTGTCGGGGTTGAGCCAGTCCACCCACCCTGCATATTCGTCAACGTCGAGTGTGCGGCGGATGGTTACTTCA
>JAFEEP010000409.1 GCA_018241045.1 Pseudomonadota bacterium
CCATTCAGTCGTTCACTGTGCCCTGCCGTGGCTTCTCAATACACCCGCTTCTTCGGCTTGATGTATTCCACGTCGTCGGTCAGCGTGTATTCGTGGACCGGGCGGTAGTCGAGCTTGACCTCGCCGCCCTGGCCGCCCCAGCCGTCGAACCAGGCGGCGGTGTGCTTCATCCAGTTCTTGTCGTCACGCTCGGGGAAGTCCTCGTGGGCGTGGGCGCCGCGGCTTTCCTTGCGGTTGTGCGCGCCGTGGAGCGTGACCGTCGCCTGGCTGATCAGGTTGTCGAGCTCCATCGTTTCGATCAGGTCCGAGTTCCAGATCAGCCCGCGATCCGAGACGTGGATGTCCTTCATCCGCTTGTAGGTTTCGGCGAGTTGCGCCTTGCCTTCGGCCATCAGTTCGTCGGTACGGAACACGGCAGCGTGCTTGCTCATGCAGCGCTGCATTTCGGTGCGGATTTCTGCCGTGGGTGAGCCGCCATTGGCGTTGCGGAAGTGGTCGAGCCGGCCGAGCGCGAAATCAGCGCTGTCCTTGGGCAGTTCGGCATGAGCCGAGCCGGGCTGGACCAGTTCCTTGAGGCGGTGACCGGCGGCGCGGCCAAAGACCACGAGGTCGATCAGCGAGTTCGAGCCGAGGCGGTTGGCGCCGTGGACCGAAACGCAGGCCGCTTCGCCCACCGCGAACAGACCAGGGACGACCGTTTCGGGGTCGCCATCAGCGCCGATCGTCACGACTTCGCCGTGGTAGTTCGTGGGGATGCCGCCCATGTTGTAGTGGACCGTGGGCACAACCGGCAGCGGCGCGCGGGTCAGGTCGACGCCCGCGAAGATCTTGCCGCTTTCGGTGATCCCCGGCAGCCGTTCGGCCAGCACCTTGGGATCGATGTGATCGAGGTGCAGGTAGATATGGTCCTTGTGCGGACCAACGCCACGCCCTTCGCGGATTTCCAGCGCCATCGAGCGCGAAACCACGTCGCGGCTGGCCAGGTCCTTGGCCGAGGGGGCATAGCGCTCCATGAAGCGCTCGCCTTCGGAATTGGTGAGGTAGCCGCCCTCGCCCCGCGCGCCTTCGGTAATCAGCACGCCCGCGCCGTAGATTCCGGTCGGGTGGAATTGGACGAACTCCATGTCCTGCAGCGGCAGGCCCGCGCGCAGCACCATCCCGCCGCCATCACCGGTGCAGGTGTGGGCCGAGGTAGCCGTGTAATAGCTGCGACCGTAGCCGCCCGTCGCCAGCACTACGGCATGGCTGCGGAAGCGGTGGATCGAACCATCGTCCATGCAGATCGCGATCACGCCGACGCACTTGCCGCCGTCCATGATCAGGTCGATCGCGAAGTATTCGATGAAGAAATCGGCGTCGTACTTCAGGCTCTGCTGGTAAAGCGCGTGAAGCATGGCGTGGCCGGTGCGGTCGGCTGCGGCGCAGGTGCGCTGCACCGGCGGGCCTTCGCCCATGTTCTGCATATGGCCGCCGAACGGGCGCTGGTAGATCGTGCCGTTGGCATTCCGCGAAAACGGCACGCCCGCGTGTTCCAGCTCGTAAACCGCCTGCGGCGCTTCACGCACCATGTATTCGATCGCATCCTGGTCGCCGAGCCAGTCCGAACCCTTGACGGTATCGAACATATGCCATGTCCAGTGGTCGGGCGTGTTGTTGCACAGGCTGGCGGCGATCCCGCCCTGGGCGGCGACGGTGTGGCTGCGGGTGGGAAACACCTTGGTGATGCAGGCGGTACGCAGGCCGGCCTCAGCGCTGCCCATCGTGGCGCGCAGGCCCGAACCGCCGGCGCCGACAACCACCGTGTCATAGGTGTGGTCGATGATCTTGTAAGCGGCGGTCATGGATCAGGCTCCGAGCGCGAGGCGGACGACGCACAGCAGGCCGAATGCGGCCCCGGCGAAAGCGGCGAGGTTGAGCAGCGTCATGACCGCGAACCGGTTGCCTTGTTCGTGGACATAGTCCTCGACCAGAACCTGCAGTCCCAGCCGGGCGTGCCAGAAGGTGGAAATGACGAACAGCCCCAGCGCCGTGGCCGGGACCGGGCGCACGAAGACTTCGCGCATGGTGGTGTAGGAGTGATCCGGCAGGTGGATCAGCGTCAGCAGCAGCCACAGCCCCAGCACCAGGTTGCCGATCGCGGTCAGCCGCTGGAGCAGCCAGTGATGAACGCCCGAATGCGCCGAGCCAAGCCCGCGCACCCGTCCGAGTTCGGTTCCGTTACCCATCCGTCCAATCCCTCAGCGATGCAGGACCCAGGCCCAGACGATGACCGTCAGGACCATGGCGATGATCGGCGTCAGCACCGACCAGAAATTGTTGATCTTCAGTTCGAACCCCGCGCCGATATCGAGCACGAAGTGGCGCACGCCCGAGGCCATGTGAGTGAAGAAGGCCCAGGTCAGCCCGATCAGCACAACCTTGCCGTACCACGTTCCGGCATGGGCGGCGAAAGCGGCATAGCTTTCCGGCCCGCCGGCCATTGACCCCAGCCAGTAGAGCAGCACGCCCAACCCGACGAAGGCCATGCCATCGCCGGTCGCGCGATGGAGGATCGAGATGGCCATCCCCGGCCCCCAGCGCCAGATCGACATATGCGGCGAAAGCGGGCGGTTGGCAGCTCCGGCCATGCGGGCGTTCCCTTTCGAAATCGTCGAGGCGAAGTGCCCCGTTGCGCTTCCCCATAACCAAAACGTGGACCGGTGCAAGCGCGCGCGGCAATACTTGTCGAACCCTGCGCGCTGCGCCAAGACGGGCCATGCCCTTGCTCACCGCCCTTGTTACCGGATCGTCGCGCGGGATCGGCGCAGCGATCGCGCAGCGGTTGCGCGCGCGCGGTGTCGCCGTGATCGGCCATGCCCGCACCGCGACCGATGCCGATACCATCGCCGCCGACCTCACCGATCCCACCGCCGCCGCACGAATCTGGGATCAGGCGCTGGAGCGCAGCGGCGCGAAGATCGACCTGCTGGTCAACAACGCCGGACTGTTTGAGGCCAATCCCCTCGCCCTCTCCGATATCGAATGGCTCGACAACTGGGAGGATACCTTGCGGATCAACCTGACCGCCGCGGCGGAACTGTCCCGCTTTGCGGTCAAGGCGTGGCTTGCTGACGACCGCCCCGGTCGCATCGTCCACGTTGCCAGTCGTGCGGGCTATCGCGGCGATTCGCCCGATCACTGGCACTATGCCGCAGCCAAGGGCGGAATGATCGCGATGCACAAGACCATCGCCCGGCAATACGCCGCCAACGGCGTGATGAGCTATGCGATATGCCCCGGCTTTACCGACACCGCGATGGCCGAGGATTATCTTTCCAGCCGAGGCGGGCCAGGCCTGCTGGCCGACATTCCGCTGGGCCGCGTCGCCGCGCCCGACGAGATCGCCGCCATTGCTGAATTCTGCGCGCTCGACGCCCCCGAATCCATGACCGGCGCGGTGATCGACGCCAATGGAGCCAGCTATGTTCGCTAGAATCACGATTGCCGCGCTCGCCCTGACTTCGCTGGGCGCTGCGCCTGTTCAGCTTCCGACCAACGAGGCCACCGCCAGCTACACTCCGGCGGCGCTGGTTGCGGCGTGCCAAGGCAAGGATGGCTGGGCCGAACCTGCTCCGCCCGCGCACCTCTATGGCAACACCTGGTATGTCGGCACCTGCGGGATCACCGCGCTGCTGGTCACCACGCCCAACGGGCACATACTGGTCGATGCCGGAGTGCCAGAGGCCGCTCCGCTGGTCGCAGCGAACGTCGAGAAGCTCGGCTTCGCGCTCCGTGACGTGCGCTGGATCGTCGGTAGCCATGAACATTTCGACCATGCCGGGGGCATCCCCGAGCTGAAGCGGCGGACCGGAGCACGGATTGCGGGAATTGCCCCGTGGGCCAAGGTCATCTCGGGTGGCCAGCCTGATATGCGTGATCCGCAGTACGACTTGCTCGTCCAGCACCCGATCGAACAGGTGAAGGTGGACCGGATCATGCCATCGGGCGGCGGGCTGACGCTGGGCGGCGTTACCCTGACCGCAACGGCCACCCCTGCGCATTCGCCTGGATCGACCAGCTGGACGTGGAAGGCGTGCGAAGGGACCACTTGCCGCACCATCACCTATGCCGACAGCACTTCGACGATATCGTCGGATGGCTATCGCTTCACATC
>JAFEEP010000040.1 GCA_018241045.1 Pseudomonadota bacterium
CCTCGCACACCCTCAGCCCTCAAGCCGCAGGAAGGATCAATTTAGCACGCCGGTGGGAAAGGTCAACACCCGATTTTGCGCGCG
Source organism: Pseudomonadota bacterium (assembly GCA_018241045.1). Classification (GTDB taxonomy): domain Bacteria; phylum Pseudomonadota; class Alphaproteobacteria; order Sphingomonadales; family Sphingomonadaceae; genus Novosphingobium. Next base: position 85 of record JAFEEP010000040.1, read on the forward strand.
GTGGAATGGCGTGCCGTCAACGGCCCTAGAATGAATTCCATGGCGGAAATCCAGGTCATCGGCGCGGGTTTGGCGGGGTCGGAGGCGGCCTGGCAGCTCGCCCAGCGCGGGCATCGGGTGCAACTCTTCGAGATGCGCCCAGGGACGCTGACGCCCGCGCACCAGACGGGTCGCGCGGCGGAAATGGTGTGCTCCAACTCCTTCAAGAGTGATGATCCGAACTCCGCTACCGGCATCCTGAAAGCCGAGATGCGACGCATGGATTCGCTCATCCTGCGCTGCGCGGAAGCCACGCGCGTGCCCGCGGGAAATTCCCTCGCGGTGGACCGGGACGCCTTCTCCGAGGCGGTGACCGCGGCGCTCACCGCGCATCCGCACATTTCCATCCGGGCCGCGGTGGTCGCGGAGCCGGACTTGTCGAAGCCCACGCTCGTCGCCACCGGCCCCCTCACGGCGGATCCCCTCGCGGAATGGCTCGCGCGGGTGACAGGCTCCGAGCGGCTCCATTTCTACGACGCCATCGCGCCCATCGTGGAGCGCGACTCCATCGCCATGGACATCGCCTGGAAGGCCGCGCGCTACGACAAGGGCGGCGCGGACTTCATCAACTGCCCGCTGAATCAGGACGACTACAACCGCTTCCTCGACGCTTTGCTGGCGGCGGAGATGGCGCCGCTGCACGACTTCGACACGCCCTACTTCGAGGCTTGCCTGCCCATCGAAGTGATGGCGCAGCGAGGCCGCGAAACCCTTCGCCATGGACCCATGAAGCCCATCGGCCTCGACGATCCTCGCACGGGGCGCTGGCCCTACGCGGTCGTGCAGTTGCGGCAGGACACGCTCGCGGGCGACCACTTCAACCTCGTTGGCTTCCAGACGCGCATGAAGTGGGGCGCGCAGAAGGAGGTGCTGCGGCTCATCCCCGGCCTGGAGCAGGCGGAATTCGTCCGCTTCGGCTCCATTCACCGCAACACCTATGTGCTAGCGCCCAAGGTGCTCGACGCGACCCTCGCCGTGAAGGGCGTCCCGAATCTCTGGATCGCCGGGCAATTGAGCGGCGTGGAAGGCTACCTGGAAAGCGCCGCGGGTGGGCTCGCCTCCGCGCGATTCCTGGACGAAACGCTGCGGACTGGAAGCGCGCGCTCCTTCCCCCGCGAGACCATGCTCGGCGCGCTGCTGCACTACCTCGCGAACGCTTCGCTCAAGGACTTCGGCCCCACCAACGCCATGATCGGCCTCCTCCCGGAGTTGCCGGAAGGCGAAGTGGACACCCGCACAGCGAAACGCGCGGGTGGGCGCGCGGGCGTGAAAGCCGCAAAGGGCGCGGCCCACCGCGCGCGGGCGCTGGCGGCGCTGGAAACCCATATCGCCCTGGAGGGCCACCCCGCATGAAACGCGCGCTTCCCTGGATCCTCACCCTCCTCGTCGCGGGCGCGGCGACGGCTGGCCTCTACCAGCTCGGCAAGCGCCAGCGCGGTCAGGCGCCCGCCGCCGCGCCCGCCACCGGCGCGCTCTTCACCGCGTCCCCGGCGGGGAGCGGCGCGATCTTCCAACTCCACGCGGCGGCGGACCAACCGCTGCGGAGCGTCCGCTTCCTGCCCGCGTTGACGGATGGCGAGGTGATCGCGCAAGTGCTCACGCAAACGGGCGATCAGCTTGTCGGCTGGTTCGACGATGGGAAGTTCATGGGCACCTTGCGGCTGCAGGTTCCAGAAAATGTCCCCCAAGCCTTCTTCCGCTTCGCGAATCTTGAGGACGCGGCCGTGCTTCCGGATCGCACCTTGCTCCTGCTGTACACGGATGGCACCGGCGGCGGAAGCGCGCCCTGGCTGATGGCGGTCGGACCGGACGGCGCCACGCGCTGGAGCGTGAAGGGCACCGGCACCGGCATCGCGCTGGAACCCGGTGGAAAATCTTGTCTGGTGTGGGACGCCGCGAACCTCGGTCGCGTCAGCTGGTCGGCAGGCGCATCGTTCAAGGCCCTGCCGCTTCCGGATGGCGTGAGCGTGCTCGACGCAGTGCTGCCGCTCGCGGGCGGACGCATGATGCTCACCCACCCCGGCGGCATGGCCATGCTCAACGGGGGCGTGTGGACGCTGACGCCGCTGCCCGACCCGAACGAGCTTTCCTTCCCTGGCTCCCTCGGCGTACTCTCGCCTTCGGGCGACGCGGTGTATTGGCAGCCCCGCCCGGGCCAACTCGCGAAGGTGGCCGCCGATGGAACGATCGCGCCCATCGCCCTCACGCAACTCGCCGCACCCACGGATCGCGCGCGGGATCTGGCCCTGCTTCGCCTCGTGGGGTCCGATTCGCGTGGGCGGCTCTGGTTCCGGCTCGCGACGCCTGATCTGACTGTCGCGCCGCACGCGGTCGCCGTGAACGCGCCGAGCCCCGCGCTCGCAGCCACGGCCGCGCTCACCGGCAGTTCGCCCGCCCCCGCGCCCTCAGCCGCGGCGGAGGCTCCAGCCCCCTTCGATCCCGCGCCGTGGATGGACTACCTGAAGGGCGGGCTGGACCGCGTCTATGTGTGGGATCCGAAGGTGAACGCACTGACGCTCATTGACTGGAAGGCCCGCTGGGCGGCGCTGGGCGCGCCTTCGGACTTCTCGCTGCCGCTGCCGCGCAGCCTCCAGCCCCAGGGCGGCGCGCTCCTGTTGGATCTGGACACGCGCGCCTGGTGGCTGCCGCTGGAGAAGGTCGCGCCCTGAGGGAATAGGTAGCGAGGTGGTGAGGCGCGAGGAGGCGAGGTGATTTGGCACCGCCTCCGCGGCCCCTCATACCTCACCACCTCATACCTCGCACCTCTACTTCAGCTTGTCCGGCATGTCGGCGAGGACATAGGCCATCACCGAGTAGGCCTGGAGGTTGTAGAGCAGGTCGTCGTAGTTGATGTGATAGAAGGCGTCGGCCTTGCTGTGATGCACATCGAAG
>JAFEEP010000410.1 GCA_018241045.1 Pseudomonadota bacterium
ATGCGCCATGCGCCCGCCATAGACGTTGTGCGTCAGGTGATCGATGGTGTGGAAGCCCGCGCCAACCGGATGGCGATCGACCCCCGGCAGGTAGACGAAATCGATGTCGTAGATCGACAGGTCGCCCCCAGATTCCTTGGAGCCCTGCCCTTCATAACGGTCGATCAGATAGATGATCGAGCCGCCGATCCCGCGGATCGCGGGAAGCTTCAGTTCCATTGGCCCGGCGTGAACCTCGACCGGCTCGGCCCCGCGCTCGATCGCCAGGGCATAGGCCCTGGCCGCATCCTTGACCCGCCAGCCCATGCCACAAGCCGAAGCGCCATGTTCGGCGGCGAAATAGGCCGCAGGGCTGCGCGGCTCGTAATTGGCGATCAGGTTGATCGCCCCTTGCCGCCACAGGTGCACATCCTTGGAACGGTGCTTCGCGATCAGGGTGAAACCCATGCTGGCGAAGACCGGTTCGAGCACGCCCTTTTCGGGTGCGCTGAATTCGACGAACTCGAAGCCGTCAAGGCCAAGCGGGTTGTCGAACAGGTCGGCCATGATCGTGTGCTCCATTGCGATGGTTTCACCTGCAACTAGTTTGCGCACAGGCGCGAGTCAAGGCCAGCGCGGCCACCCCGCGCCCGAACCGGTCGTGGTGTGCGATGAACTGGATTCAGACGAGGGTGCCGTGGTGTTCCTTCACCCCGGCATAGTCCGCAAACAGCTTGGCGAAGTGGCCACGCATCGTCTCGCTCGGCGGAACGAGGTCGAGCGGCAGCGGCGGGCCGTCGATCAGCCGCAAGATCGCGGCGGCGGCGGCCTCGGCACTCCCAGCGGCATAGGTCAGCCCCGCCCCGCCCGAGGCATGGTCCGCCGCCCCGCCGCGATCGGGCACGATCACCGGCACGCCGCTGGCCCGCGCCTCGGCCGCGGCAAGGCAGAACGTCTCCGCCTCGCAGCCGTGGATCAGCGCATCGGAGCTGGCGAGGATCGTGGCGAAGCGTATGCGATCGCGCTCGGGCGTCAGCATCCGGATATGCGGATTGCCGAAGATTCCGCGCACGATCCGGCTGCGCTTGTTGCCATCGCCCAGGATAACCATGCCGATCGGGTGATCGTGGCTGGCCGCCATCACCGCATCGACCACCATCGGCCAGCGCTTTTCCGCCGACAGCCGCCCGACGCCAATCAGCAGGGTCGCGCTTTCTGGCAGGTCGCACAGCTCAAGCAGGCGGCGGCGCACCTCAGGATCGCGCCGCGACTTCGAAAACAGTCCTTCTTCCACCCCCATCGGGTGCAGCACCGTATTGGCGACCCCGCCCGCTTCAAGGCGTTCCTGCAATTCGCGGCTGGCGCAGACCACCCTGTCGTAGTTCTGGCCAAGCTCGCGGATATGTTCCCAGAACGTCTTGAACTGGCGGTCGATCGTCTCGCGCGAGAACAGCGGCTCGAACCAGCGATAGGCATAGGCCGACAGCGGATCGGCGTGCATCACCAGCGCCCTCGGCACCCTGCCCGGCCAGCGCGCGACCATCGCCGGACTGCGCCACGGCGAACTCGCCTCGACGAAATCGGGGGCAAGCGCGTCAAGCTCGGCATGGAGCGCCGCCTCGTCGGCGAAGTACCAGTATTTGCGATCGAGCGGAAAGCGCGGGCTGGGCAGGGTGACGATCTTCGCCCCCGGCCCGCGTTCGACCACGCTGCGCTTGTCTCCGGGGGCAAGGATGATGATCTCGTGCCCCAGTTCGGGGCCGAGCCGCAGCTTCTGCTCGATATAGGTCTTCACCCCACCGCCCTGCGGCGAATAGAAGGCGCAGACGTCGACGATGCGCAAGTGGTGCCCCCTTGTTGGCGCTAGCGCTTCAACGGACCGAAGCTCATCAGGCCGGTGCGATAGTTCATCACGATGGTGGTCCGCGACATACCGCTGCTGTTCACTGCCAGACGGGTGGCCGCGGCCTTGGGCTTGCGAACGCCCAGCCGGGGATTGCCCGAAAAGCCTATCCCGTCGACCGAAAGGCCGAACTTGCGGTTGGCATCGCGGTCGTGCAGCAACGAGATGCTGTAGCTGCCAGGGCCGGGAATCCGCACGCAGACCTGAACCTCACCGCTGGCGGGGACCGGCACCTCGACCCGACGGAAGGTCTTGCCGGCGGACACCAGGACATTGTCGTCGGCAAGGAAATCGTCGTCGTTCGAGGGATAGACCTCAAGCTTGAGATTGCCCTTGCGGTCCTTCAATCCTTCGACATCGACCAGTAGCGCCGGGCCGCTTTCACCCGCGCGGCAGCGCCCCTCGGCCTTGCCCAGGTCGGGGGTCGAGGGGATCGACGGTTGTGCGGCCACTGGCAGTGGCATCACGATTCCAAGCCCCAGTCCAATACCCAATACGGCTTTCTTCACTGCGTGCTCCTCGAATCAATCACCCCATACAGGCCGACGATCGCGCCGACCGCCAGATGGGCAATCAACAGCATGGCCGCCATCAACGTCATCAGGCTTGCCACCTGGACTTCGTGCCCCAGCAGGAACACGGCCAGACCGGCAAAGACGACGTCCTTGTTGGGCAGGAGCGGGAGGCGGGAAAGCAGCATCCGGAGCGTCGCCAGGACGATCCACAGGTCAACCGAAACATCGGGGAGGACCAGATGCCACATCAACGCCGAACACGCCAGAACCACAAGGATGCGCAGCACATGTACCAGCGCGATAAACCACAGTTCAGGTTTCGGCAGGGTGAACAAGCGCTGGCGGAACAACAGGATGACGAACGAGGTGATCAGGATCACCCCCAGAGACATGAAGGTGCTCTTCATCTCCATGCCGATCTGACCCGAGGAGACCAGCGGCCACGTGAACACCAGCATGACCAGCGTCATGACGTTGCCGGTCAATGCCGACAGGATGGTGACATCCTTGATCGCGCCAAAGGGCGTCGCTTCCATCCTGAGGTGGCTGCGCGCCCAGCCATAAAACTGCGCTTCGCCCAGGTAACCCAGCAGCAGTTCGTTGCTGACCAGCTTGCGCAACAGCGCCGCCATGCCAGACACGAAGGGGATCGGCCACAACCGCCGGTAGATAATCCATTCGCTGACCGGCAGGGCCAGGTAATAGATCGCGAAGAACACCCAGAACCCGAAATGAAGAGGCACCAGTTCGAGTACCTGACCAAGCTGGATCTTGCGCAGTTCAAGCACCACCGCGACCAGCATGGCGAGCGAAACCGCAGCGCTGAACCACCCGGCCCAGCGCGCACCGCTGCTTTCGTCGGCCGGGGTCAGCGGCAGCGTCACAGGTTCCGGCGCTGGCTCGGTTGCGGCACTATCTGGCATCAAATGCGGCCCTCTGGCTGGCAAACGGTCAAGCCCGGCGCAGCCCCAGCGCCTGTCGCACGGATCGTGCGGAGAAGGTTTCCTTGCGGATTCACGTAAAGTTCTTCTCGGTTTGCGCCCCTTGGCAGATATTTTTCAGGAAGGGAAGCGCTGACGCCAGAGTGCGTGCGCTTGCCGCAGCGGGAGGCGAAAGCTATCGCAGCGGGCCATGGCAGCCGGACATATCCTGATACCGATTCACGATTTCAATTCCGGTGGGACGGAAGCGATCGCGTTCCGGCTGGCCGACGAATGGGTCAAGCGTGGATGGCGGGTAACCGTCCTCGCCGGTGCGAACGATGGGCCGATGCGCGATCGTGTGCCAGACGCCGTTGCCATCGAGTCGCTTGATCCCGCGATTCCACGCAACACGCTGTCGCGACTCGGGCTCGGTGCAGCCATGGCGCCAAGGGCGAAAGCGATCGCCCCCGACCTGATATTCATCATAGGCAACTTTCACTTCATTCTGGCCCACGCCTTGAAAAGAGCACTGCCCGATACGCCAATCGTCGCGAAGATCAGCAATCCCCTGCTGCCTGACGGTCCCTTGGGACGCTTGGCCAAGTGGTTCGGGGCACCTTTGCTGCGACGATTTCTGGCTCCGGTCGACCACGCGACGACGATGTCGGCAGGCCTGGCTCACGAGGTCACCCGCATGGTTCCGCACCTGCCGGTTGAGATGATCCGCGATCCAAATGTGCCCGATACCGCAAATCTTGCGGCAATGGCCGATCGCCGGCAGGCGGCCGCCCCGCTCGATCTACTCCTTGTCGGACGCTTCGAGCCGCAGAAGAACATTCCGCTCGCGCTGCGCACGCTTGCGATCCTTCGCCAACGACGCGATGCCCGGCTGACAATCCTGGGCGAAGGCGGCCAGCGCACCGAGTTGGAGGGCCTGGTGCAATCGCTAGGGCTGGACGATGCTGTCGCCATGCCCGGTTTCAGCAACGACGTCGGGGGTGCGTTCGCTCGATCCGACCTCCTATTGATCAGTTCGCGCTTCGAAGGCGTGCCCGGCGTCGCGGCAGAGGCACTTGCAGCCTCGCTGCCTGTCGTCAGCACCGATTGTTCGCATTTTCTCCGCGAAACGATCACCGATCCGCGGCTCGGCAGGCTGGTTCCAGGTCGAAGCCCGCAGGCCCTGGCCGATGCGATCGAAGCGCAAATGAATGAGGCGCCCGCCCCGCCCGAGATTCTGGCGCGCGCGGTCGAACCGAGCCGCTATGGCGCTTCGGCCACGGCCTATCTTACGCTGTTCGAGGAACTGATTGCCAACAAGTCGCCATAGCGCCCCGCCGGACGGCGCGCGGCGAAGGCGGAATAGGTCGTCTCGATGCTGTCGATCAGTGCCGGAACGGTGGTGTCGCCGGGATGGACCGCAATCCGCACCACCTCTTGTGCATGGAGGGCCTGGCGGGCAAGCCCGGCGAAGAAGCGCGAGGACAATTGCCGCCCCTTGCTGCGGCTGGCCCAGGTGATCACCGGTCCCCTTGCCAGCACCGCCCCGTCGGCCGGCCGCCAGACCCGGAAATGATCCTCGGCCAGCGCGAAACCGCTCTTTGCAAGGGCCGCCCGCGCGCCATTGCCATAGAGCCAGGCGGGGGCGATGAACCCGGCGGCGGGGCGTCCGATGATATCCTCGAGCAGGGCCTTGCCGTCCGCCATGCGCTGCGCTGCGACTTCCTCGGACAGGCCAAGAAACTCGCCCTCGCCCGCGGTCATGTGCCTGGCCTTGAACGAGGCTGCGCCGCTGTGCTCAGCCAGATCCTTATGAAACCAGCCGTGGACGAACATCTCTACCCCGGCGTCGGACCAGTCGCGCAGCTTGCGCTGGAAGGCGGAGGCGCTGGCCAGCGGTGCCTCGCCCCAGTGGTCGGCTACCACCAGCATGGCGAGCTTCGGCCCGCCGAGAATGCGTGAGAGCTGGTCGGCCAGTTGATCGACCTCGCGCTCGAAACGCGGGCCGACATCGTGGATCGAGGCGAGCAGGCGTCTGGTCACAATACGGGCATCTGCTGGCTGGCGCAGTGGAAGCTGCCGCCCCCGGCCAGCACCGCATCGGCAAGGATTCCCACCACCTCGCGGTTCGGGAACAGCTCGGCCACAGCCGCGACACCATCGGTATCGTGCGCGGTGCCATAGGTCGGCACCACCACCAGCTTCGAGGTGATCGCGAAATTCATGTAGCTCGCCGGCTCGATCCGCCCGCCCGCGCTTTCCACCCGGCCGGGCGAAGACACTTCGCGCACGGTGACTCCAAACGCCGCAGCCCGCGCTTTCGCATCGGCATAGATCGCGGCGTTGGGATCGTCCGCGCCGGTGGCGCGCGGGAGGGCCAGCACGTTCGGTGCGACGAACCGGGCGAGGTTGTCGACATGGCCATCGGTGTGATCGTTGACCAGCCCGTCGCCCAGCCACAGCACCCGGTCAAAGCCCAGATCGCGCGCCAGCCGCGTCTCGATCTGGCCGCGCGTCAGGGCGGGGTTGCGATTGGGGTTGAGCAGGCATTGCTCGGTCGTCGCGACCAGCCCGGTGCCGTCGCCGTCCAGCGCCCCGCCCTCAAGGATCCAGTCGGCAGTCTCGACTTTCAGCCCGGCGCTCTCGGCCAGTTCCGCGCCGATCTCCTGATCGCCATCCATCAGGTACTTGCCGCCCCAGCCGTTGAAGCCGAACCGCCGCGCCACCCGTTTCCCGCCCGCGCCGCAGACCACCAGCGGCCCGGTATCGCGCAGCCACACGTCGCCGTAGACGCGCCGTTCCAGCTTGACCGCGGCGCTCACGAGGCGGGCGGCGCGGGCCTCGTTCGCGGCGTCGCGCACGA
>JAFEEP010000411.1 GCA_018241045.1 Pseudomonadota bacterium
AGCACGGGCGGCATTCATGTCGCCCCTATGCTGCGTCGCGGCATCGGGCAACCCGTTCAGTCGATCGATCAAGGCATACCGTGTCAGCGACCACTACTCCGCACCGCATCGTTTTCGCCAATGAAAAGGGCGGCACCGGCAAATCGACCACCGCGGTCCACGTCGCGATCGCGCTCGCTTATCAGGGCGCGCGGGTCGGCGCGATCGACCTCGATCCGCGCCAGCGCACGCTGCATCGTTATCTCGAAAATCGCGCCGAAACGACCAAGCGTCGCGCGATCGACCTGCCCACCGCGCGGTTCGCGGTGTTCGATGGCGAGACCACCGAGGATCTCGATGAACTGGCCGCCGAAGTGGGCGAGGGGATGGATTTCATCATCTATGATACCCCCGGGCGCGACGATGCCTTTGCCCGCCATGCCGCGACGGGGGCCGATACCCTGGTTACCCCGCTCAACGACAGTTTCGTCGATTTCGACCTGATCGGGCAGGTCGATGCCGAAACCTTCAAGGTTCGCCGCCTGTCGTTCTATGCCGAACTGATCTGGGAAGCGCGCAAGAAGCGGGCCATGGCGACGATCCAGGAGAACCGGCGCGAGATGGACTGGGTGGTGGTGCGCAACCGTACCCAGCATATCGAGGCGCGCAATATGCGCCGCCTTGACCAGGCGCTGACCGAACTGTCGAAACGGGTCGGCTTCCGCATTTCCCACGGCCTGTCGGAGCGTGTGATCTATCGCGAGCTGTTCCCATCGGGGCTGACCCTGCTCGACAAGGGGCACCTGGGCGAACTGGGCACGAGCCACCTTGTTGCGCGGCAGGAATTGCGCGCGCTGGTCGCTTCGCTCGGCCTGCCGATGCCCGCGGCACGCGCGCCCGAGCTGGCGCTGACCGCGCAAGTCTGAAGGATCCCCGTGGGCCGCCTGCTGACCTTGCTCCTGATCGGCGTTCTGGCGTGCAAGGCGCTGACCGGGCGCTGGCCGTGGGAACTGTGGGCCCAGTCCGAACGCGCGCAGGATGAGGCTCAGGCCCGCGCCCTGCTGGGTGTCGGGCGGGAGGCGACGCGCGATGAGGTGAACGAAGCGCACAAACGCCTGCTCGTCCGGGTCCATCCCGACCGCGGCGGCACGACCGAACAGGTCCATGCCGCGACCCGTGCGCGCGACCTGCTGCTCGCCAGGATCGAGCGGATCGGCCAACATCGGTGAAGTTCCACCACTTCGACCCGGCGATCCTGCGCGAATACGACGTGCGCGGCGAGGTCGGGCGTCAGCTTGGCCCGGCCGACGCCTATGCGCTCGGGCGCGGCTTCGCCACGGTACTGCGCGAGGCGGGCGGGCAGCGCGTTGTGGTCGGCCGCGACGGCCGGATCAGCTCGCCCGAGCTTGAGGCAGCGCTGGTCACCGGACTCGCCGCGGGCGGGGTCGATGTGATCCGCATCGGCCTGGGGCCGACGCCGATGCTCTATTTTGCCGAAGCCTCAATGAAGGAGGTGCAGGGCGGCATTCAGGTAACTGGCAGCCACAATCCCGCCAATCACAATGGCTTCAAGATGGTACTTGGCGGGCGGCCGTTCTGCGGGGAAGAGCTGCGCGAACTGGGGCGCCGCGCCGCGTTGGGCGATTGGAGCGAGGGCAGCGGCGTGGGTGAGAGCCGCGAGATCCTCGGGGCCTATGTCGATCGGTTGCTCGCCGCGCTCGACGGGCTCGATCGCGCCGCGCTGGCGCGGTTGCGGATCGGCTGGGATGCCGGAAACGGGGCCGCCGGCCCCGCGCTCGAACGGCTGATCGAAAAGCTTCCCGGCGAACATCATGCGCTCTTCACCCAAGTCGACGGGACGTTCCCGCACCATCATCCTGACCCCACGGTCGAGGCGAACCTTGCCGATCTGAAGGCGCTGGTCGCGGCAAAGTCGCTCCACTTCGGAGTGGCCTTCGACGGCGACGGTGACCGGATCGTCGTGGTCGATGCCAAGGGGCGGGTGTTGTGGGGCGACCAGTTGCTCATGATCCTTGCCGAAGACCTCCTCGCGCGGGCCCCCGGGGCGACGATTATCGCCGATGTGAAGGCCTCGCAGGTTCTATTCGACCGGATCGCAGCACTGGGTGGACGCCCGGTTATGGGAAAAACCGGACACAGCCTGATCAAATCCGAAATGAAGCGAATTGGCGCACCGCTGGGCGGCGAGATGACCGGGCACCTGATGTTCGCCGATCAGTGGTACGGCTTCGACGATGCGCTCTACGCCTCGCTGCGGCTGATCGCGGCGACGCTACGGATGGATAAATCGGTCACCGCAATGCGCGATGCCATGCCCGAGCCGGTCAACACGCCCGAACTGCGGATAACGGTGGATGATGCACGCAAGTTCGCAGTGGTGGACGAGGTTGCCGCGCGGCTCTCGGCGGCGGGGGCACAGATGGCGACGATCGACGGGGTTCGCGTGACCACGCCCGATGGGTGGTGGCTGCTGCGCGCCTCGAACACCCAGGATGCCCTGACCCTGCGCGCCGAAAGCGCGAGCGCCGAAGGACTGGCGCACCTGCTCGCCGCTGCTGACGCGCAGCTTGCCTTGTCCGGCGTCAGTCGC
>JAFEEP010000412.1 GCA_018241045.1 Pseudomonadota bacterium
TACATCGTCGCTTCGTAACCCATGCCCGCGCCGCGGCTGACATAGGCCGGATCGCGGTTGGCCAGGGCCATGCCCGCTGTGGTGTTGACCACCACGATGTCGAGCGGCTGCAAGTCATGCCCGATCCGCTTCAGTTCCGCTTCCACGTCCGTCGCCGTGGCAACGTAGCCGTCCTCGAAATGCCGGAAGTCGAGCTTGACCCCGGGGTTGAAGAACCATTCAAGCGGCATCTGGTCGATCGTGCGCGATGGCCGCGCTCCGCCTTCAAGGCTGGCGCTCTCGCTGGGGTGATAGTGCCACGGCGCATCGACATGGGTGCCGCTGTGCGTGGTCAGCCGCACCCATTCCGAAGCGCAGAACGGCTCGCCGCCGATCATCCCGTCGATATCGGCGCCGGGGAAGAAGTTGTTCAGCTCGTGCCGGGTCTGGGGATGGGTTTCGTATTCGATCGTCGGCTTGAGGAACGGCGGATCGCTGATGATGTCGTTTTCAAGCGTCATCGACAGATCGACATAGCGGCGGGGCATGGTGTTCTCTCCCTATGAATTCAGTCAGCGGTCCAGCCGCCATCGACGACCAGGCTGGTTCCGGTCATCAGCGCCGAGGCGTCTGATGCCAGGAACAGCACCGCGCCCATCAGGTCTTCCACGGTGCCGATGCGGCCCAGCTTGATCTTGGTCAGCACCGATGCCTTGAACGCCGCGTCCTCGAAGAACGGTTTGGTCAGCGGGGTTTCGATGAAAGTCGGGGCGATGGTGTTGGAGCGGATGCCATGCGGGGCAAGGTCAAGCGCCATGGCCTTGTTCATTCCCTCAAGCGCCCACTTCGACGCGCAATAGAGGCTACGGTTCGGCCCGCCGACATGGCCCATCTGCGACCCCATGTGAATCAGACTGCCCGCCTCGCCCGCCGCAATCAAGCGCTTGGCACAGGCTTGCGCGACGAAGAACGCGCTCTTGAGATTGAGGTCGAGAACGGCGTCGTAATCGTCCTCTCTGACCTCCCACATCGGTTTGGGACGATTGGTACCGGCATTGTTGACGAGTACGTGAAACGGCGCGCGGCTTTCGAAGAAGGCGGCGACGGCGGCAAGGTCGGACACGTCCAATGTTGCCGCAAATGCTGCACCACTGATCTGCGATGCCGCAACCTCAATTTCACTTGAGGTTCGTGCCACAAGCGTCACTTCGGCACCCGCATCGGCCAGCGCCGCAGCCGCCGCCAGACCAATCCCGCGCCCTGCACCTGTCACTACGGCGCGCTTGCCGTCGAGACGGAACGAAGGGGTTTTGGGCAAGGTCATGGTTGCATCACGCCCGGGTCAGCTCGCTTGGTTCGGCCTGCCCGGCATAGGGTACATTGCGCCCGCCGAAGCGGCGCACGCGGATGTTGGCCTGTTCGCCGTGGCCGGCAAAACCTTCGAGCGCGCAGAGGCGGCTGCAATACTCGCCGATCAGCGCCGAAGCCTCGTCGGTCAACACTTTCTGGTAGGTGCAGGTCTTGAGGAACTTGCCGACCCACAGCCCGCCGGTATAGCGTGCCGCCTTCTTCGTCGGCAGGGTATGGTTGGTGCCGATCACCTTGTCACCGAAACTGACATTGGTGCGATTGCCCAGGAACAGCGCGCCGTAGTTGGTCATGCTCCTGAGGAAGCAATCTGGATCGCGGGTCATCACCTGAACGTGCTCGCTGGCGATCTGGTCCGCGACCGTGACCATCTCCTCATAGCTGTCTGCGACGATCACCTCGCCGAAATTGTCCCATGCCTTGCGGGCATGGTCGGCGGTGGGGAGGATTTCCAGCAATCGGTCGATCTCGGCCATGGTCGCGCGGGCGAACTTCTCGCTGTTGGTGAGGAGGACGCCGGGGCTGTCCGGCCCATGTTCGACCTGCCCCAGAATATCGGTCGCGGCCATTTCAGGGTCGCAGCCGATCTCGTCAGCGATGATCAGCGTCTCGGTAGGTCCCGCAAACAGGTCGATCCCGACCCGGCCGAACAACTGCCGCTTGGCCTCGGCGACGAAGGCATTGCCCGGGCCGACCAGGATATCGACCGGATCGATCGTCTGGGTGCCCAGCGCCATCGCCCCGATCGCCTGAATGCCGCCAAGAGCATAGATCGCGTCGGCCCCGGCCAGCGCCTGCGCCGCAACGATCGCGCGCGCCGGTGTGCCCTGGAACGGCGGGGCGCAGGTGATGACCCGCGGCACGCCCGCAACCTTGGCGGTGATCACGCTCATATGCGCGGAGGCAAGCAGCGGATACTTGCCGCCCGGCACATAGCAGCCTGCAGCCTGGATCGGCAGGTTCTTGTGGCCCAGCACCACGCCGGGCATCGTCTCAACCTCGACGTCCTTGATCGAATCGCGCTGGATCTGGGCAAAATTGCGCACCTGGGTTTGCGCGAATTCGATATCCTTGCGCTCCTGCGGGGTCAGGCTGTCGACGCAGGCGTCGATCTCGGCCTGGCTCAGGCGATAGTCGTCACGGTCCCAGCCGTCGAACTTGATGCTCATCTCGCGCACGGCCGCATCGCCGCGCTTTTCGATGTCGGCAAGCGCCGCCTCGACGATATCGCGCACCTTGCGGTCGGCATCCGCCTTCGCCTCGGCAGTCGCGCCGCGCTTGAGCCACTGGGCCATAGGTCTCCCCGATCATTGCTTCAGAACTGCCCGCCCAATGCCCAAGGCGCGCGCACCAGACCATCGCATAGTATCGATAGCGCCCTATCGACCGAATGCCTTTGCCGCGCGCGGGATGGCTGACTAACCCGGCTGCAATCGGACTATTATCGGGAGATTTCTGGATGCGGCTGGCGACTTTGCGCGATGGAACGAAGGACGGGCGGCTGGTGGTCGTCTCGCCCGATGGCAGCGCCTGCGCGCCCGCTCCAGTCAAGACCCTGCAGGAAGCGCTGGAGAATTGGGACGCCGTTGCCGCGCAGCTTGCCGCCGCCAGCAACTTTCCCGATCCGCTCGACGCCAGCCAACTTATGGCCCCCCTGCCGCGCGCGTGGCAGTGGCTCGACGGTTCGGTCTTTTCCAGCCACGGCGCGCTGATGGACAAGGTGCTGGGAGTGGACAAGCCACCGGTGTCCCGGCCGCTGATGTACCAGGGCGTGTCCGACAAGTTCTATGGCCCTAACGATGACGTGCGGATGCCCGATGAGGCGCTGCAGATCGACTTCGAAGGCGAGTTCGGGATCATCGTCGACGCCGTGCCGATGGGCACCAGCGCCGAGGATTGCAAGAAGCACATCCGCCTGATCGTCCAGATCAACGACTGGTCGCTGCGTGCCTTGGCCGGGCCGGAGATGAAGTCCGGCTTCGGCTGGGTCCAGGCCAAGCCGCCCTGCACCATGGCGCCCTTTGCGGTGACGCCCGACGAGCTGGGCGACTACTGGCGCGATGGGCGCGCCTGCATGGACCTGCTGGTTGACTGGAACGGCACCCGTTTTGGCGCCGCCAATGGCGAACCGATGGGCTATGGCTTTCACGAACTGGTCGCCCATGCCGCGCGCACCCGCGATCTGGTTGCAGGCACGGTGATCGGATCGGGCACCGTTTCCAACGAGAACTTCCGCGAGGTCGGCTCATCCTGCATCGCCGAGCGGCGCGGGATCGAGATCGTCGACCTGGGCGCACCCAAGACCGAGTTCATGAAATTCGGCGACACCGTACGGATGCAGGGCACCCTGCCCGATGGCCGCGCCCCCTTCGGCGCGATCGAGGCCAGGGTGGTGCAGGCATGAGCGCGCTGTCCGACTCTGGCCTACCGCTGGTCCAGCGCGTCGTCACCGGACATGACGAAAACGGCCGCGCCATGTTCAAGAGCGAGGACTTCTCGCCGACCCGGATGATCCCCTCGGGCGATGCCAGCTTCCTGACGATCTGGACCACCGAGACCATCCCCGCCGACGTCAACGACGAGCGCGACGGGCGCGACCTGCCCA
>JAFEEP010000413.1 GCA_018241045.1 Pseudomonadota bacterium
CGCACCGGCGGCGGGTTCACCAACCTGCCTCCTGACCGTGCCGCGCTGATGGCCAAGCTGGAGCGTTCGCACGCCGGGTTCACCCGCGCGGGCGACGATGTGGGCGACGACCTGTTCGTCTTCATGCTCGAGGACACCGCCACCGGCGAAGTGCGCGGCACGTGCCAGATCTTTTCGGCGGTCGGACTTAAGTGGCCGTTCTATTCCTACCGCATCGGCGCGCTGACCCAGCATTCTACCGAGCTGGACCGCACCTTCCGCGCCGACATCCTCAACCTGTCGACCGACCTTGAAGGCTGCACCGAGGTTGGCGGGCTGTTCCTTCACCCCGGCGAGCGATCGGGCGGGCTGGGGATGCTGATCGCGCGCAGCCGATACCTGTTCATCCGCAATCACCGCCCCCGCTTTGCCGACCGCACCCTGGCCGAGTTGCGCGGGGTGATCGACGAAGCGGGCGGCTCGCCGTTCTGGGATGGGGTCGCGGGGCGCTTCTTCGGGATGAATTTCCAGGACGCGGACCAGTTCAACGCCACGCACGGCAACCAGTTCATCGCTGACCTGATGCCCAAGCACCCGGTCTACATCGCTATGCTGACCGAACACGCCCGCGCGGTGATCGGAGTGCCGCACCCCTCGGGCCGCGCCGCGATGCGGATGCTGGAAAACGAGGGCTTCGCCTGGGAGAACTACATCGACATCTTCGACGGCGGCCCGACCATGACCGCGCGGACCGACCAGATTCGCTCGGTGCGCGAGGCCGCTGACGCTCCGCTCCGCGCTGTCGACGCCGCTCTTGGCGAGGACAAGGGCGGCGAGCGTCGCCTGGTCGCAACCGGCTCATTCTCCGATTTCCGCGTCGCCTATGGCTGGGTCGCGGAGAAGGATGACGGCATCGCGGTCGATCCGGGCTGCGCCGCAACGCTGGGGATCGAACCCGGCATGACCGTAACCCACGTCGCACGGATGTGACCATGAACGCGGTGGAGATCAATTTCGACGGGATCGTCGGTCCCAGCCACAATTACGCCGGGCTGAGCCTGGGCAATCTGGCCGCAACCGCCCATGCGGGCGACACGTCCTACCCCCGCGCGGCGGCGCTGCAAGGGGTGGCCAAGATGCGCCACAACATGGCGCTGGGGCTGACGCAGGGCTTCTTCCTGCCCCTCCCCCGCCCCAATCCCGTGTTCCTTGCCGCGATTGGCGCCGATGGCAGCGAGGACCGGCGGCTGCGCGCCGCCGCCTGGTCAGCCAGCTCGATGTGGACCGCCAATGCCGCCACCGTTTCGCCCGGTGCGGACACGACCGACGGGCGCTGCCACCTCACCGTCGCCAACCTGGTGACGATGCCGCACCGTTCGCAGGAGTGGCCCGATACCCTGCGCCAACTTCGCCTGGCCTTTGGCGAAGAATCCAGCTTCGCCGTCCACGATCCGGTTCCTCCGTGTTTCGGCGACGAGGGCGCGGCCAACCATATGCGGATGACCGCGCGCCACGCCGAACCGGGAATCGAGATCTTCGTCTATGGCAAGAGCGGCGGGGCCTTTCCCGCGCGCCAGCATGAACAGGCCAGCCGCGCCGTCGCCCGGCTTCACGGCCTCGATCCGACGCGCTTGCTGTTCGTCGAGCAGAACCCTGAAGCGATCGCCGCCGGGGCATTTCACAACGATGTGGTCGCCGTCGCCAACGAACGCGTGCTGTTCACCCACGAACTTGCCTTCGCCGATCCCGAAGGCACCTATGCGGCGATCCGCGCCGCGCTGCCCGAGGCGGAGATCGTGATCGTTCCCGCGGACGCGGTCAGCCTGGCCGATGCGATCAAGTCCTATCTGTTCAACGCCCAGTTGCTGACCTTGCCTACTGGTGAGATGGCGCTGGTGATCCCGCTTGAAGCCTGGGAGCATCCGCGGGTTCGCGCCTGGCTTGACGGGATGCTTGCCTCGAACGGGCCGATCCGCCGTGTCTTGCCGGTCGATGTGCGCCAGTCGATGGCCAACGGCGGCGGCCCGGCCTGCCTGCGTCTGCGCGTGGTGGCCGATCCAGCCACAGTCGATCCCCGTTTCCTGCTCGACCCGGCCAAGGCCGAACGGATCGAAACGATCATCGCCGCCTATTGGCCCGAAAGCATTTCACCCGGCGAACTGGGCAGCGAAGCATTGGCCGAAAAGGTAAACGCGGCACGCCACGCCTTGCTCGAGGCGCTGGACCTTGCAGAGCTTTCCTGAAGTGGATTGTCGCTAAAATTTACAGTTGCCGAAGCGTTAACCAGCGTCTTGCGCGCTGCACCGGGACTGGCATGATCGTTGCACCGATTCATGCCTAAGGAAAGGTTACCGATGCTTCGCAAGATTGGCCGGCTGTTCGTGATCAAGACCCGCTTCGAAGCGTGCCTGATCATCTACGCCTTGGGCCTTGGCGCGATCGAGCGGGGCAAGGTCTATCTCGACGTCTTCCCGGGCGTCGGTGGCTGGCTGCTGATGGCCGCCTGCACCGGATCGGTGTTCCTGGCCGGCGCCAAGATCTTCGACTGCATCCGCCACGAAAAGCGGATCAAGGATCACCCCGAAACGGTGTTTTGATTTTCAGACGTCACGCAACGTGAACAAATTCGGTTGCTGCCTCCAACGGCCGCAATCCAAGACTTTGGACCCTCAATTTACCGTTCCGGATGCGACCCTAATTGCTGACATGGTAGCACAGTGGGTCGGTCAGCGGCCCGCTAGGTCTATGATCTGATTTTCTGTAAGTGCTCGCGTCGGAACAAAATTCATGGCCGCATCGCTTTGCCGCAACAGAATGACATCGTTGCCCGCGTCTATTCCGGTAAAGTCATCCCAAGCAAAATTCGATTGGCCCTTTGGCGACTTGAAGGTGATACCCATATCGTCCCATTCGACGATTGTCGTCCCGTGGAGGGACTTTTGCTGAACAAAGATTGTGCGAGATTGGCGGGGCAGTCGCAGATAAGCTGCACCAAATATCGCCGTGATGAACAGCATCCAATAGGCTACCCCAATTGCCGCAGCGATTGAAACGGGAGCAAACGGCCAAATCCAAGCTGCTGCCGCGCATAGCGCCTCAACGGCTACCCCGCCTATTACAAGGTTTCGCTGCACTCGTTTTGTCTTGAGCTTGGCCTTCAGGTTTAGGCGGTATGCCGCAAGCAAATCTTCGGCTGAGGCGTCGAATGTCGCAATCTGCATGACTCGAGCGTGCCACCGAACTGCTCATTCCGCAACGGCGGCTTCCCCCAACATTCCCGCCGTTTGAAACGCATCGAGGGCCTTGTCGGAAGCGGACCATCGCTCAAGGCAAGTTTGTCCACGCTGACCGGTGAAGCGGTGGGGGTTTCTGTTGCTACGTACCCCCGGACGCCCGGTTTCCGATTCTGTTACCCGGTTCGGTCCGAACCGTGCTCTAACCTTGTAACTTCAGGGCGTTAGCCCCTAGAATTACGCGGCGAGAGCAAGTGCTTCGTTGTCGTTGGCACTTGTGAGTTTTGAGCCTTGAACGGGTTACTCAGCCCGGGTGAAAACAACGCTTTTCAACACACGTCGATCCTGGTTCGGCCCCGTCATGTCCCCCGCGCAAACGGAGGAAGTGGTGGAGCCGCCGGGTACTGCCCCCGGGTCCGCTGTGCCTATTGCACGCCGCAATTTATCACCATAGCCGGTCGAAACCGGCCCGATAGATATAGGACGCCCTCGCCCAAAAGGAAAGGGGCGGCAGCCGTCATGCGGCACCGCCCCCAGCCTGACGGGTTTGAAATCGCCTATTTCTTCAGCGAATCCCGGATCTCGGTCAGCAGGTCGATCTCGCTCGGGCCAGCCGGAGCGGCGGGCGCGGGCGGATTGATCCGGTTGGTGAACTTGACCAGCTGGAAGATCACGAAGGCCAGGATCAGGAAGTTGAGCGTAACGCTGATCAGGTCACCCCAGGCAAGCACGTTGGCCCCCGCCTTGCGCGCCGCATCAAGCGGCATTCCGGGCGTGACCTTGTCGGCGTGCCCCAGCACGAGGTAGTGGCCCGAAAAGTCGAGCCCGCCGAAAACCGCACCCACCAGCGGCATGATGATGTCGTCGGTCAGTGCCGAGACGATCTTTCCAAATGCGCCGCCGATGATCACACCGACCGCCAGATCCATTACGTTACCTTTGGCGATAAATTGCTTGAATTCCGACATCATGGACATAGCGGCACTCCCGGTCTTTTTTTGGGTTCGACGGTGCTGCCACAAATGCAGCAGCCTCACAACAACCGATTGCCGTCAACAATTTGACGGCTGGTCCTTGCGCCCGCCCGGCCCGTTGCTACATTCCCGCAGACGAGCGGCCGGTGCCGCCGGAGAGAAGGAACGCACTGATGGTTGACCGTTTTTCGAGCATCCTGCCCCGGGCTGCGGTTGTCGCCGTGGCTTCGGTAACGCTGGCCGGCTGCGGGATCAATTCGGTTCCCACCGCCGAGGAAAACGCCAAGGCCAAGTGGGCCGACGTCCAGGCCGCGTTCCAGGAGCGCGCCAACCTGATCCCCAATCTTGCCGCCGTCGCCAAGGGCGCGGCCGAGCAGGAAAAGGGCATCCTTGTCGGCGTGACAGAGGCGCGGGCCAAGGCCACCTCGATCCAGATCAGCGCCGACGACCTCAAGGACCCGGCCAAGATGAAGGCGTTCCAGGATGCGCAGAATCAGCTTTCGGGCGCGCTGGGCGGGTTCGGCCGCCTGCTGGCCAACTC
The DNA here is from genome assembly GCA_018241045.1 of Pseudomonadota bacterium. Classification (GTDB taxonomy): domain Bacteria; phylum Pseudomonadota; class Alphaproteobacteria; order Sphingomonadales; family Sphingomonadaceae; genus Novosphingobium. The sequence continues at coordinate 4,728 of JAFEEP010000413.1, forward strand.
CGAAGCTTATCCCGAGATCAAGAGCATCACCAACTATCAGATGCTGCAAAGCCAGCTCGAGGGGCAGGAAAACCGCATCCGCGTCGCCCTGCGCGATTACAACGCCGCGGTGCAGGGCTACAACACAACGATCCGCACCTTCCCCGATGCAATCGGCGCCAAGGTGATCTACGGCGCCAAGCCGATGGTCCCCTACCAGGCCGTGACCCCGGGGGCCGAGGTCGCGCCCAGCCTTGAAGGCAAGCTCTAGGTCGCGGCCAAGGGAGAAACGCCCATGCTCGGCACCGCCGGGCGCATCGCCCGCCCCGCGCAGCACGACGCACTCGCATTCGTTGCGAGCGTGTTCATGCTACTGGCCCTGCTGCTACCTGGCGCTGCTTTTGCCCAGACCTTTCCAGAGCTGACCGGGCGGGTTGTCGATGCCGCGAACATCATCCCCGCGGACGAAAAGGCGCGGCTTGACCAGAAGCTGGCCACGCTGGAAAGCCAAACCCATCGCCAGCTTGTCGTCACCACCCTGCCCGATCTGCAAGGCTATGACATCGCCGATTATGGCTATCAGTTGGGCCGCAAGTGGGGGATCGGCAGCAAGGACAAGAACGACGGGGCGATCCTGATCGTCGCACCGAAGGAACGGCGGGTGCGGATCGAGGTCGGCTACGGCCTCGAAGGCGTGCTGACGGACGGACTGACTTCGCTGATCATCCAGCAGCAGATCGTGCCAAAGTTCAAGGCGGGCGACATGGCTGGCGGGATCGAGGCGGGCACCGACGCGCTGATCCAGCAGCTTTCGCTCCCGGCCGACCAGGCCGCGCAGAACGTCGCCGCGGCACAAACCAAAGCCAAGTCGATGCAGGAGGAGCACATCCCTGCCTCGACGATCTTCTGGCTGATCATGTTCTTCCTGTTCTTCGTCCTGCCGATGATCCGCTCGATGCGCGGCGGACGGCGCTATGGCGGCGGGGTCGGCCCGGTAGTGATCTGGCCGGGCGGCTGGGGTGGCGGTGGCGGATCCGACTGGGGTGGCGGAGGCGGCTTTGGCGGAGGTGGCGGATTTTCGGGCGGCGGCGGCAGCTTCGGCGGCGGCGGCTCCTCGGGTAGCTGGTAGGGCATGGCGATGGCACACCAGAAAGCCCTTACCGATGCCGACCGTGACGCGATCAGCGCCGCCGTGGCCGCGGCAGAACTGCGCAGCGCGGGCGAGATCGTGACGATCGTCACCGAACGGTCGGATCGCTATGCCGACGTAGCGCTGGTCTGGTCGGCCTTCGTCGCCTTCCTCGCGCTCAGCGTCCTTGCGCTGTTCCCCGATTTCTACCTCGGCCTGATCGATCAGGTCCTGGGCAATTGGGAAACGCTGTGGACCCCGCGCCGGATATTCGCCCTCGCCGTGCTGGTCGCCACGATCAAGTTCACCGCGATGTGGCTGCTCCAGTTGTGGGCGCCGCTGCGATTGTTTCTCGTGCCGGGGCCCCTCAAACACGCCCGAGTGCGTCACCGCGCGATCACCCTGTTCCGCGTCGGAGCCGAGCGGCGCACCACCGGACGCACCGGCATCCTGATCTATCTCAGCGAAGCCGAACACCGCGCCGAGATTGTCGCAGACGAGGCGATCGCCAGCCAGGTTCGCCCGGAGGAATGGGGCGAAGCGATGGCGGCCATGCTGGCCCAGATCAAGGAGGGCCGCACCGCCGCAGGCATGGTCGCCGCGATCGGCAAGGTCGGCGATGTCCTCGCCCGGCATTTGCCCCGCATGGCGGACGACAAGAACGAGCTGCCCGACCGCGTGATCGAAGTCTAGGCGCCGGAAATGGATAGCGAAACCGAACGGACCGTCTGGGCC
>JAFEEP010000414.1 GCA_018241045.1 Pseudomonadota bacterium
AAGGCGCTTTTCGGTATCGGAGAGATGGGCATAGCGGTCCGGATGGACCTGGCCCTGCACCTCCCGATAAGCGCTCTCCAGCGCTCCTTCGTCCAGCCGGAAGACTGGTGTCAATCCGAACAACCCGAAGAAATCCCCCCGCAACTCCGGTGCCATGCTTTCCGGGATGCACTCAGACGTTGAAGCTTTCGCCGCAGCCGCATTGGTCCTTAACGTTGGGATTGTTGAACTTGAATCCCTCGTTGAGGCCCTCGCGGACGAAATCCAGCTCGGTGCCTTCCAGGTAAGGCAGGCTTTTCGGGTCCACCAGCACCTTCACCCCGTGGGTTTCGAACACCAGATCGGAAGGGTCCAGTTCATCCACGAACTCCAGCTTGTAAGCCATACCGGAACAGCCGGAGGTTCGCACGCCGAGGCGAATGCCCACTCCCTTGCCTCGTTTGGCGAGAAAGTTGGAAACGTGCTGAGCGGCTCTCTCGGAAATCGTGACACCCATGGAAAACTCCTCGTCGACTTGCTCTTGCGCAGCGCCGTTCATTCGGCGTGCTTCTTCTTGTAGTCCGCGACTGCCGCCTTGATGGCGTCCTCGGCCAGGATGGAGCAGTGGATCTTCACCGGCGGCAAGGCCAGTTCCTGGGCGATCTGGCTGTTCTTCAGGGCGGCCGCTTCGTCCAGCGTCTTGCCCTTGACCCATTCGGTGACCAGGGACGACGAGGCGATGGCCGAGCCGCAGCCATAGGTCTTGAAGCGTGCGTCCTCGATCACGCCGGTCTCGGGGTTCACCTTGATCTGCAGCTTCATTACGTCGCCGCAGGCGGGCGCGCCCACCATGCCGGTGCCCACGCTGTCGTCGCCCTTGTCGAACGCGCCCACATTGCGCGGGTTTTCGTAATGGTCAATCACTTTGTCCGAGTAAGCCATGGTGTATTTCTCCTGATTCAAATCTGCTCTGGTGCGCGATCAATGCGCCGCCCATTGGATGGTGCTCAAGTCCACGCCGTCCTGGTACATCTCCCACAGGGGGCTCAATTCACGCAGCTTGGCCACGTTGTGACGGATGGTGCTGATTGCATAGTCGATTTCTTCTTCGGTCGTGAAGCGGCCGATGGTCATGCGCAGGCTGCTGTGCGCCAGTTCGTCGCTGCGGCCCAGGGCGCGCAGCACGTAGCTGGGCTCAAGGCTGGCCGAGGTGCAAGCCGAGCCCGAGGACACGGCCAGGCCCTTGATGCCCATGATCAGCGACTCGCCCTCGACATAGTTGAAACTCATGTTCAGGTTCTGCGGCACGCGGTGCTCCAGGCTGCCGTTGATGAATACCTGGTCTATGTCCTTCAGGCCATCGAGCAGGCGCTGCTGCAGCGCGCGCGCCCGGGCATTCACCTCGGCCATCTCGGCCTTGATGATGCGGAAAGCCTCGCCCATCCCCACGATCTGGTGCGTGGGCAGGGTGCCCGAGCGCATGCCGCGCTCGTGGCCGCCGCCGTGCATCTGCGCCTCCAGGCGCACGCGGGGCTTGCGGCGCACATACAGCGCGCCCACGCCCTTGGGGCCATAGGTCTTGTGCGCCGTCATGCTCATCAGGTCGATGGGCAGCTGCGCCATGTCGATCTCCACACGGCCCGTGGCCTGCGCGGCATCAACGTGCAGCAGAATGCCCTTTTCGCGGCACAGGGCGCCGATGGCGGGAATGTCCTGGATCACGCCGATCTCGTTGTTCACGAAGAGCACGCTGATCAGGATGGTGTCGGGACGGATCGCTGCCTTCAGGGCATCCAGGTCGAGCAGGCCGTCTTCCTTGACGTCCATGTAGGTCACCTCGAAGCCCTGGCGCTCCAGCTCGCGCATGGTGTCGAGCACGGCCTTGTGCTCGGTCTTCAGCGTGATCAGGTGCTTGCCCTTGCCCTGGTAGAAATGGGCCGCGCCCTTCAGGGCCAAGTTGATGGACTCGGTGGCGCCGCTGGTCCAGACGATCTCGCGCGGATCGGCGCCGATCAGGTCGGCCACATGGCCGCGGGCCTTCTCCACGGCCTCTTCGGCCTCCCAGCCCCAGGCGTGGCTGCGCGACGCGGGGTTGCCGAAATGCTCGCGCAACCACGGAATCATGGCGTCGACGACGCGCTGATCCACGGGCGTTGTCGCGCCATAGTCGAGGTAGATGGGGAAATGCGGGGTCATGTCCATGTCTGGCTCAGGTTCAAGACTCCGGCCTGCGGCAGCCCGAAGTCAAACGATGTGATGTGGTAGCGGCCCGGCGGCACCTGCCTTGTCCGGGTTGCGTGGCGTGGCTTCAGGACTTGGCGAAGGCGTTGCCCAGGGCAAACACCGAATTCGGTGCGTTCACGCGGATCGGCTTGACCACCGGGGTGGTGGAAATCGCGCGGCGCGTGACGGGCCGGTCCTCGATCTGCACGCCCTTGGCGAGCTGGTCGTCCACCAGTTTTTGCAGCGTGACGGAGTCCAGGAATTCGACCATGCGCTGGTTCAGCGTGGCCCACAGGTCGTGCGTCATGCAGCGGCCAGCCTCGCCCAGGCAGTTTTCCTTGCCGCCGCACTGGGTGGCGTCAATCGGCTCGTCCACCGACACGATGATGTCGGCCACGGTGATCTCGGAGGCCTTGCGGCCCAGCGAATAGCCACCGCCGGGACCGCGGGTGGATTCCACCAGCTCGTGGCGGCGGAGCTTGCCGAAGAGCTGTTCGAGATAGGAAAGAG
>JAFEEP010000415.1 GCA_018241045.1 Pseudomonadota bacterium
CATTCCCGCAGCGGCAGGCGCCCAACATCGCCGCGCACCGCGTGCCCGGCCTGAACCAGTTCATTCGCGGTCACTTCGCGCGCCAGCCCCTGCTCGAGCCGGTCCCTGGCTTCCTGGCGGCGCAGGAACCAGTCGCGCCGCGCGTCACCGATGCAGCCCGCCGCAAGCGCCAGCGCGGTCAGGCGGCTCGTCGCATTGTTGGCGCGCAGGCGCAACCGGTACTCGGCCCGCGCGGTGAGCATTCGATAAGGCTCGCTCACCCCGTGAAGCGTCAGATCGTCGACCATGACCGCAAGATAGCTGTTGGCGCGATCAAGCGGCGCGGGTGCCCTTCCAAGCACCGCGCTCGCCGCGTGCATCCCGGCGATCAGCCCTTGCGCCGCAGCCTCCTCATATCCGGTGGTGCCGTTGATCTGCCCGGCACAGTACAGTCCCGGGATCGCACGCACTTCGAGGCTGGGACGCAGCGCACGAGGATCAATGTGGTCGTATTCGACCGCATAGCCCGGAACGGCCATCTCGACCGCTTTGAGCCCATCCATGGTCCGCAGCATCGCCAGTTGAACGTCAGCAGGAAGCGAGGTGCTGATGCCATTGGGATAGACGAGATGGCTGTCGAGCCCCTCGGGTTCGAGGAACACCTGATGGCCGTCGCGATCTGCGAAACGGTGGATCTTGTCCTCGATCGAGGGGCAATAGCGCGGTCCAGACGCGCCGATTGCCCCGCTGAACAGCGGCGAGCGATGCAGGTTTGCACGGATCACATCATGGCTCGCCGGATTGGTCCGGGTGATCGCGCAAAACACCTGGGGCAATATACGCCCCTTACCCATGGCGCTCATCGTCCACGGCTCGGGGTCTGAGGGCTGTTCGTCGAGCCGCGCCCAGTCGATCGTCCTGCCGTCGAGCCGTGGCGGGGTGCCGGTCTTGAGCCGCGCCATCGGCAGGGCAGCATCGCGCAATTGGGCCGCCAGGCGCTGGGCCGAGGCCTCGCCAATCCGCCCACCGACGATCCGCTCCTCCCCGCGGAACAACACGCCGCCAAGAAAAGTTCCGGTGCACAGGACAACCGCCGGGGCAATACACGCGGTACCGTCGGCAAGTTCGATGCCCGCTACGCGGCCGCCCTCAAGCCGCAGCGCCGCCGCTTCCCCGGCAACGAGGGTCAGGTCACCTTGTTGGCCCAGAAGGTGCTGCACCGCCGCCTTGAAGCGCTTGCGATCGGCCTGGACCCTTGGACCCTGGACCGCCGAACCCTTCGAGCGGTTGAGCATCCGGTAGTGTATCGCCCCGCGGTCGGCCGCGCGGGCGATGATCCCATCGAAGGCATCGACTTCGCGGACGAGGTGCCCCTTGCCCAGCCCGCCGATCGCCGGATTGCAGCTCATCGCGCCGATCGCATCGAGGTCGAAGCTGACCAGCGCGACCCGCGCGCCCATCCGCGCCGCCACTGCCGCGGCTTCCACCCCGGCGTGGCCCCCGCCGATCACGATGATGTCGAATTGCCGCATTGCCCGCTGCCCTTAGCGCAGCACTGTTCCACGTGGAACACTATTTCCCGATGCAGAACCGTCCGAACAGCGCGTCGAGCATATCTTCGGTCGTCGTCCGCCCCAACAGCGCATCGAAGACAACCCGCGCGAGCCGCAGCCCTTCGGCGATCAGCAGCGGATCGGTAACACTCGCCGCCGCCGCCAAAGCCTCGTTCGCTTCGCTGAGCAAACGGTGCTGACGCAGGCTGAGTGCGGCTTCACCCGGCTTGGGCAGTGCCACACGCGCCGTGGCGATCAGGTCTTGCCGCAGCGCATCGAGCCCGTCACCGTGCAGCGCCGAAACCCGATGGCGCGGCGCGTGCTTGGCAGAGTGACCGGCGCGATCAATCTGCGGCTCGATCTCCCAGGCGTCTGGTGGACCTTCGCCCTCAGGGCCAAGCCACAACACCAGATCGGCGGCGGCCAGCGCGACACGCGCGCGGGCGATCCCGATCGCCTCGATCGAATCGCCGGTATCTTCGCGCAGGCCCGCCGTATCGACGAAGCGAAACGGCACGCCGCCCAGCGCGACCGGATGAGTCAGGACGTCCCGTGTGGTTCCGGCTTGTGGCGCGGTAATAGCCGCATCCTGTTCGATCAAGGCATTGAAAAGCGTGCTCTTTCCTGCGTTGGGAGGCCCGGCCAGCGCGACCCGAAAGCCTTCGCGCAAGGCCTCGGCCCGAGGGCGTGTCAGCCAGGCGGCAAGGTGACCTTGCAGCTCGTCCAGATGCTGCGTGAAGTCCTCAGGCAAGTGGGCGACATCGTCCTCGTCCGCGAAGTCGAGCACCGCCTCGACCCGCGCCGACAGAAGCAGGAGACGCTCGCGCCAGGCCTCCACCTCGCGCGAAAGAGCGCCACCGGCCATGGCCATCGCCGCCTGGCGTTGCAGTTCGGTTTCGGCGCCGAGCAGATCGGCCAGCCCCTCGGCCTCGGCCAGGTCGATCCGGCCATTGGCAAAAGCGCGGCGGGTGAACTCCCCCGGTGTCGCGGCGCGCAGGCCGGGCAGCACGGCAAGGGCCCGCTCCACCGCAGCGACAACCGCGCGCCCGCCGTGGCAGTGCAGTTCCAGCGTATCCTCCCCAGTCGCGGTGGTCGGCCCGGGCAGCCACAGCGCCAGAGCCCGGTCGAGCAGACGGCCCTCGCCATCGCGCAGGCTGGCCGTGACCGCCTTGCGCGGCGGCAGCGATCGTCCGGTCAGGGCGGCGAGAGCCAAGGCGGCATCGGGTCCGCTGACCCGGATCAGCGCGATCGCCGCAGGGGGCGCACCGCTCGACAAGGCGAAAATCGTCTCAGACACGGCGAGCCGCGCGGTGCCGTGATTACTTGTCGTCCTTCGACTTCTTGGTCGCGCCCGCGGCAAGGGCACTGCTGCCCTCGACGAACTGCTGGAACAGCTTCATCCCGATTTGCCCCATCGGGGCGAGGCCCTTGGCGAACTCCTGCAACTGGTCGACGTTGGCCGCGCCCTTCATCGCCTTGCCGATGGCATCGACATAGAACTCGTTGGCCTTGGCGACGTCAGGCAGGCCCAGGAACGTGCGCGCTTCCTCGGGCGTGCAGTCGATTTCGACGTGAACCTTCATGTTTCCTCCTTGGGCGAACCCCGATCCTCGCCGCGCAAGCTGGCATAGCCCCTTGGCAAAGTCCACGCCGCGCTTAGTGTGCGGGTGCGACACGATAAAGCGGAGCGAGAAGCCATGTCAGAATCCGTCCAGTTTCCCAGCCTTGACGGCGGCGAAGCGATCCCCGGCCACCTTGCCCGCCCGGCCGGAACGCCCAAGGCGGCGATCATCGTCATTCCCGAGATCTTCGGAATCAACCCCGGCATCCGCGCCAAGTGCGACAAGTGGGCCGCCCAGGGCTATCTCGCGCTTGCGCCCGACATCTTCTGGCGTTTCGCTCCGGGAGTCGAACTTGATCCCGATGTGCCCGAACAGCTCAATGAGGCTTTCGGCTATTTCCAGCAATATGACCCCAACGCCGGGGTTTACGATATCGAGGCCGCGATCAAGTGGCTGCGCGCCAGCCAGGCCGTGAAGATGGTTGGCTGCAGCGGCTATTGTCTTGGCGGACGGCTCGCCTACATGGCCGCGACGCGGACCGATATCGATGCCTCGGTCGGTTATTACGGGGTGATGATCGACCAGATGCTGAACGAGGCCCACGCCATCGCCCGGCCCTTGCTGCTCCACATTCCCACCGCCGATCACTTCGTCAGCCCGGAAGCCCAGGCGGCGATCCACGCCGCGCTCGATCCCAATCCGCACGTTACGTTGTACGACTACGCAGGACTGGACCACGGCTTCGCCGCGGAAATGGGCAACCGCCGCAATGCGGCTGGCGCCGAACTGGCCGACGGCCGCACCGACGCCTTCCTCAAGGCCAACCTGGCGTGAGCGGCGCAAGGGACGGAGTCGCCGCCTGGCACGCCTATATGGCGAGCGGCGGCGATGCCGATCTGCTCGCCGCGCAGATCGCCGACGATGCGGTGTTCCACTCGCCGGTGGTCCATTCCCCGCAAGAGGGCAAGACCAAGGTCATGCTATACCTGCTGAGCGCCGCCAAGGCACTGGGCAACGATAGCTTCCGCTATGTGCGCGAACTGGTCGATGGCGACCACGCACTGCTTGAATTCACCGTCGAACTGGACGGAATCAAGGTCAACGGGATCGACCTGATTACCTTCGGTGATGACGGGAAGATCAAGGATTTCAAGGTGATGGTCCGCCCGCTCAAGGCGGTAAACAAGGTCTGGGAACAGATGGCGGCGCAGCTTCAGGCGGCTCAGGGCTAAGCGTCAGGGGGCAAGATAGTAGTCGCCGCGCCCCTGTGGGTTCACCGGGATGGTCAAGGCGTTGAGCGGCGCAACGAACAGATAGAGCAGCGGCGCGCCGCCAACGAGCCACCCGAGCCGGGCGAGTGCTGTCCATATTGCCGCCCACGCGCCACAAAACCGGAAGATCGCCTGTTGGAGCCCTCGACTGAAGGTCCACTCCTCCTCGCCAAGCACCTCGATCAACAGATCGCTGGCAGCGCGGTGCTGCGATGCCGGAACCCACAGGCGGTGACCGCCTAAGGCAAGCGAGTTTACGGCAACAGAGGCATGGCTGCTGGCTCCGATAACAACGTCGATCCCGCCCGCCTCGAGCATCGAGGCAACAACAACGGCTTCGACCCGCGAAACCAGCGCGGCAACCGTCACCATTGCATCGGAATCGGCCTCGCTTACTCCAAACCCCGCTTGTGGCCGTCAGGGGTATCCAGCAGATTTCGCATGAAATCCAGCCGCTTCGCAACCGGTGCAAACGGCAGTTCACTCACCTCATACCCATAGCGCCGCCACGCCGCAGTCACCGCCTCGTCGCTGGCGACGGCACCCTGCCAATCCTGGATGCGTTCGGCGTCCTGCACGTAGATGTCGGCCCAGGCCGGGGCGCGCAGGATCGGGCCGTGGTAGCGCAAGTCGCGGCAGGTGCGGTCGATCTCGGGTGAAACCGGCAGGCCCGAAACCTCGAGAAAGCCGACCACGTCGGGAAAGCCGCGATCGAACAGTACCGGGCCGGAATAGTCGGCCCAGCGCTCGTATTCGCGGCGGTGCGCCTCGAGCATGGCTTCGGCGAAGCCCAGCGGGTCGACCTCGCGCAGCTCCATCCCGCCGGGGCCTTGCAGCAATTGCCGCGCCACTTCGGGCGAGGTCTGGATGCCCGCTGCCGCAGCGGCATCGAGCAGGGTGGTCTTGCCCGCCCCCGGCGCGCCGGTAAGGACCGCGTGCCGGGGAACGGACAGAGCCACGTTACTGGTTCATCGTCGCGAAGAAGTCCTCGTTGGTCTTGGAATCCTTCATCTTGTCGAGCAGGAACTCCATCGCGTCGACGGTGCCCATCTGCATCAGGATGCGGCGCAGGACCCACATCTTGGACAGCTTGTCCTTCTGGACCAGCAGCTCTTCCTTGCGGGTGCCGCTCTTGCCGACGTCGAGCGCCGGGAAGATGCGCTTGTCGGCGACCTTGCGATCGAGGACGATTTCGGAGTTGCCGGTGCCCTTGAACTCTTCGAAGATCACTTCGTCCATCCGGCTGCCGGTATCGATCAGCGCGGTGGCGATGATCGAGAGCGAGCCGCCTTCCTCGATGTTGCGCGCCGCGCCGAAGAAGCGCTTGGGGCGCTGCAGGGCGTTGGCGTCGACACCGCCGGTCAGCACCTTGCCCGAGCTGGGAACGACGGTGTTGTAGGCGCGGCCAAGGCGGGTGATCGAATCGAGCAGGATCACCACGTCGCGCTTGTGTTCAACCAGGCGCTTGGCCTTTTCAATCACCATTTCGGCGACCTGGACGTGGCGGCTGGCGGGCTCGTCGAAGGTCGAGGAGATCACCTCGCCCTTGACCGAGCGCTGCATATCGGTGACTTCCTCGGGCCGTTCGTCGACCAGCAGAACCAGCAGGAACACTTCCGGGTGGTTGTCGGTGATCGCCTTGGCGATGTTCTGCAACAGCACGGTCTTGCCGGTGCGCGGCGGAGCGACGATCAGTGCGCGCTGGCCCTTGCCCTGCGGGCTGATGATGTCGATCACCCGAGCCGACTTGTCCTTGACCGTCGGATCGAGCGTATCGAGGTTCAATTTCTGCTCGGGATAGAGCGGGGTCAGGTTGTCGAAATTGACGCGGTGGCGGACCACTTCGGGGTCGTCATAGTTGACGCTGATCAGCTTGGTGATCGCGAAATAGCGTTCGCCGTCCTTGGGGGCGCGGATCTCGCCCTCGACGGTGTCGCCGGTGCGCAGGCCCCATTTACGGACCTGGTTGGGCGAAACATAGATGTCGTCCGGTCCGGCGAGATAGTTCGCCTCGGCGTTGCGGAGGAAGCCGAAGCCGTCGGCGAGCACTTCGATCGTGCCCTGGCCGATGATCTCCTCGCCATCCTCGGCCACTTCCTTGAGGATGCCGAACATGATGTCCTGACGGCGCATGGTCGATGCGCCTTCGACGCCCAACTCTTCGGCCATTTCGACCAGCTCGGCAGAGGTTTTTTTCTTGAGTTCTTTCAGATGCATTTCGTGTTTTCCGTCTTTCGCGGAGTCTGGATAGGCCGGCGGGATCGAAGGGCTTGGGGAAAGCGGATCGCGGTGCGGTTGGGCCGCACGCCTGTGCCGGTGCTGTGGCGAATAGGCGCAGCGCGCGCCCTCGTCAACGGGCCAGGCGCCAACGGATCAGAACGGTTTGGCGATCACCAGAATGACGATCAGCGCCGCGGCTATGCCGGGCACTTCGTTCAACAGGCGCAGCTTCTTGCCGGTGAGGCGGCGTTCGCCCCGGGCCAGCGTCCTGTGATAGCCCGCCAGCCATACATGGTAAGCGCTCAGCGCGAAAACAAGGGCAAGCTTGGCGTGGAACCAGGCCTGGCCGAAGGCGCCGATAGTCATTGCCAGGGCCAGCCCGAGCACCCAGACCACCACCATTGACGGCCACATGATGATCTTGAGCAGCTTGGCCTCGCGATCAGTCCACACCGCGTTCTCGGGCGAATCGGGCGCGGTTTCCTGATGATAGACAAAGAACCGGGGGAGCATGAACAGCCCGGCCATCCAGAAGATCACGAACACCACGTGCCCGGCCTTCAGCCACAGATAGGTCATGGAAAGCACCCACAGCATCGCCCCATCCATAGAACCCGCGCGGCCCCCGGTTCAAGACGTGTCGCGGCTGCTCTCGCGGTTGGCGGCACGAATGGCAAGAACAAAGCCGGCAAACGAAGGGCCCGGAACCACCTTCGCGGTCCCGGGCCCCAGCTGCGTCGCGATCAGCCGATCAGAACTTGCCGCGCAGGGTCACGCCGTAAGTGCGCGGTTCGGCGAGGAAGCCCGAGAAGATCTGCCGTCCGCCAGGGAACTGCGGATCGGTGAACGCCGCCGAGGTGCCACCCGCCTGGAACGGAGTGTTGAAGGCGACCTGGGTGTAGTCCTTGTTGAACAGGTTCTGCGCCCAGAGCTCCACCGCCCACTTCTGGTCCGGCCCGCGCAGGCCGATGCGGGCATTCACCACCAGGAACGAATCCTGTCCCTTCTGCGGGAACAGGTCCGATCCGGTGTTGAAGTCGCTGGTCAGGCGGCTGTCGGCATAGAACAGTGCGGACAGGCCCGAGGTGCCCAGTTCCGGCGTCCATGACGCCGAGCTGGTCACGACCCACTTCGGTGCGTTGGACATCTGGCTGCCCGGCAGCATCCGCAATGCGGGGTCAAGCGGCGCGCCGCTCTTGTTGCCGACCAGGTCGTTGCGGAACTTGGTGTCGGCATAGGTCACGCCGAAGTTGAAGCCGAGATTGCGGGTCGGGTTGACCGCGCTCTCGATCTCGATGCCCTGGCTGAGCACGCCGTAGCCGACGTTACCCGCCGCACAGGCACCGGTGGTCGCAGCAGCCGCGTTGTAGTTGGCCGCGGTCGAGAACGAGCTTTGATCGCGATCCGCTCCGCCCAGGCTCGCCTTGCAGCCGTTGACCGTCTGGACCAGGAAGACCGAGCCATTGAAGGTGTTGAGCTGGAAGTTCTTGAACTCCTGCCGGAACCCGGTGATCGACAGGCTGAACGGACGGCTGCCGTACTTGATCCCCACCTCGTAGGCGTTGTTGATTTCCGGATCGAACTGCAGGTTGCCGACCAACGCCTGAGCCCCGCCGGCGGCGGCGAAGGTCGTGGTCGGTACCCCGGCGATCGGCAGGATCGGCAGTTTCAGCGCCGAGCGATCGAGGTTGAAGCCGCCCGCCTTGTAGCCCTTCGAGAAGCTGGCATAGGCCATCAGATTGGGAGTCACCTTGTAGGACAGCACCGCCGTTCCCGTGAACTGGCTATCATCACGCTTGCTGTTGATCGACACGCCATCAAGTTCGGCGGTCGAATTGCCCTGGCAACCCAGACCGATAAGCGCACCCGCCAAGGCCCGGGCAGTGGCGTTCGCACTGGTCAGGGCACTGGTCAGGCTGCTTTCAAGCGACGTGCAGACGGTGTTGTTGTTGTGGAAGGTGGCGTCGAAATCCTTCTTTTCCCAGGTGTAGCGTGCGCCAAGGGTCAACTTGAGCTTGTCGGTGATCGAAATGATGTTGTGGGTGAACAGCGCATAGTTCTTGCTGGTCTGGTGATAGCGATCGCCGGTGCTGCCCATGTTGTTGAGCGTGTCGAGAAGCGCGAAACCGTTGGCGATCGCGGTTCCGGTGGCGCCGCCCCCGCTGGCACCTGCCAGCGTGGCAGGTCCGACGACCGGCGGTACGCAGCCGACATTCGTGGGTGAATAGAGCCCGGCAAGGCCCCCTCCGCTGATGATCCGGCACGTGGCAAAGCGCCCGTACTGGCTGCCGAACTTGAGATTGTCGGTCAGCGTCAGGCTTTCATTGGCGAAGAACCCGCCAACCAGCCAGTCGAGCTTGTCGTTGAAGGCCGTGCCCTGCAGCCGCAGTTCCTGGCTGAAGGTCTTGAACTGGCGCGAATAGCCGCCGCCGTCGAGCGTGCGGTAGAGGATGTCGACCGTCGAATAATCGACGTCGCCGGCCTGGTCGTTCTTGTATTCGCGATAGGCAGTGATCGAGGTCAGCTTCGCCGCGCCGAAATCGTGGTTGATCTCCATGCTGACGCCGCCGTCGCGGGTCTTGCCCAGATCGGTGCGACCGGGACTGAGCCAGATGTTGCGGCTGAACGGATTGCTGAACCCCGCGCTCTGCTGGCCCAGGTCGGTCAGGACCTTGATGATGTTGTTCTTGGTCGGATCGTTCAGCCCGCCGATTAACGGATTGACCGTGTTGTCGAGATAGACCGCGCCGCAGCAATCCTCGCTCTTGTGCGAATAGTCGCCGATCAGGCGCACGGTGGTCGCGTCGCTCGGTTCGAACAGCAATTGCCCGCGGACGAAATAGCGATCGCGATTGTTGACGTCGGTGTTGTTGGTGACGTCGTGGTAGAACCCGTCGCGCTTGACATAGACACCGTCCAGCCGCGCGGCCAGGGTCTGGGTGATCGGGCCGGTAACCCCGCCCGCCAGTCGCCAGTAGTTGTAATTTCCATAAGTCGCTTCGGCATTGGCGCCGAACTGGAACGAGGGTTTCTTGCTGATCACGTGGATCAGGCCCGCCGAGGCATTGCGCCCGAACAGAGTGCCCTGCGGTCCGCGCAGCACCTCGACCCGCTCGATCTCGCCCAGCTCGTTGAGGCCGATGCCCGAACGCGAGCGATAGACCCCGTCGATGAACACCGCCACCGAGCTTTCAAGGCCCGGGTTGTCGCCCACGGTGCCGATCCCGCGGATGCGGGCCGAGCCGTTCGCTTCGGTCCCCGAGGACGACACCAGCAGCGACGGGGCAAGCTGGTTCAACTGGCGGATGTCGTTGGCGCCGGACTTTTGCAGCGTTTCCGAATTGACCGCCGAAATCGCGATCGGAACGTTGGACAGCGCCTCGGCACGGCGGGTCGCGGTGACGATGATCTCACCCGACGGGGTCTCGTCCTCATTGGTTGCCTGCGCGGCCTGCGCTTCCTGCGCGTGGGCCGGGACACTCAGCGCCAGAAGGCTGGTCGCAGCGGCCAGCGCCTGGATGCAGTGCTTGCGGGTGGAATGCCTCATCATCAACTCCCGTTCTGTGGCGGCCCAGTTAGGGCCTTCGAAAACCACGAAAACTTATCGGGGTCGAAACGATCGGCAACGACGGATCAATTTTTTCGCGAATTTGCCCGAACACTTGATGCAGAAGTGCAACAGCCGAAAAGGCGATCAAGGCCGCCAGGCGCGGATTACCGACAAAAGGTGCCCGACATTCTCGACCGGGGTGGTCTGGCCGATCCCGTGCCCGAGGTTGAATATGTGCGGACGCGCGGCAAATGCGTCGAGCACCCTTCGCGCCTGCCGCTCAAGCTCGTCTCCCCCGGCAAGCAGCAGCAGCGGATCTAGGTTGCCCTGCACCGGCAGGCCATCGGGAAGTTCGCGCGCCGCCCATAGCGGGTCAACGGTTTCGTCGATCCCCACAGCGTCGACACCCGTCTCGCGGGCATAGGCGGAAAGCTTCTCTCCCGCGCCCTTGGGAAAGCCGATCACCGGCACTTCGGCGAAGCGCTGGCGCAACGCACCGACGATCGCGGCATTGGGGGCGACGACCCAGCGTTCGAACTCGGCCGGGGCCAGGCTTCCGGCCCAGCTGTCGAACAGTTGCACCGCTTCCGCCCCGGCGAGAATCTGCCCGGCCAGATAGTCGATGGTCACCGCCACGATCGCATCGATGATCGCCTGGAACGCAGCGGGATCGCGATAGGCCATGGCCCGGGTTTCGTGCTGGTCGCGGCTACCCTCGCCATTGACCATGTAGGTCGCCACGGTCCACGGCGATCCGGCAAAGCCCAGCATGGTCTTGTCGGTGGGCAATTGCGCGCGGACCAGCTTGACCGTCTCGTAGATCGGGGCCAGCCGCTCGGGCACGGCGTGCAGGGCATCGAGCGCGGCATCAGCCAGCCGCGGCGAAAGGTGCGGTCCCTCACCGACCAGGAACTCGAGGTCCTGGCCCATCGCATAGGGGACGATCAGGATATCGGAAAACAGGATCGCCCCGTCGAAGCCGAAACGACGGATCGGCTGGAGCGTGATCTCGGCCGCTGCCGCGCTGTCATAGACCAGCGGCAAGAACCCACCCTTCTGCGCCCTCAGCGCGCGGTATTCGGGCAGATAGCGCCCAGCCTGGCGCATCAGCCATACTGGCCGCTCGGCCGCGTTTTCACCGCGCAGGGTACGAAGGAGCAAACCGGGCATCGAGCGATTCCAATTCAAAACAAGAAAGAATCTTATAAGGATTCTGTAGGTTGTTGGCCTGTGGAAAGTGGGGACGAAGCGCCCTTGCCCGATTTGTGCCGGGCTGAACAGCCACAAGCGGCGTGCGAATCCCGGCCGGTGATGGTCAAGCGCAATCTGTCCCCGCTATCCCCAGCCTGTGGGGAATGCTTCCCACATGTCCACAACTGTCCCTGAGCGATCGGGGCAGTGGGCAGTGAATCCCTTGCCGAACTTGTGCCATGTGTTGTCCCGTGGTTTATGCAGCCGTTCATCCACAGGGGCTCCTCCTCCTCCGCCATGTCGCGCCTGCACCTGCATCTTCTGTCGGATTCCACCGGCGAAACGCTTGAAATGATTGCCAAGGCGGCCTTGGCGCAGTTCGAAGGGGCCGAGGTGATGCGTCACTTCTGGCCGATGGTCCGTTCGCAGCAGCACCTTGACCGGATCATGGGTGAGATTGCCAGCAACCCCGGGGTGGTGTTCTTCACCATGGTCAATGCCGAGACCCGGACCCGGCTCGAAGAGCATTGCCGGACGCTTGGCCTGCCGATCGTCCCGGTGCTCGATTCCGCAGTCGATGCGCTCGAAAACGCGTTGGGCCAGCACCCCAAGGCGCGGCCCGGGCGTCAACACGCGATGGACGATGCCTATTTCGCGCGGGTCGATGCGATTCACTACACCATTGCCCATGATGACGGCGTGGCGTGGGAGGATTGGGAGCAGGCCGATATCGTCCTTGCCGGGGTGTCGCGCAGTTCCAAGACTCCGACCTCGATCTATCTCGCCAACCGTGGCTACAAGGTCGCCAATATCCCGATCGTGGTGGAAAGCCCCCCGCCCCCGGCGCTGTTCGGGCTGAAGCACCCGCTGGTCGTCGGGCTGACCACCGCGCCGGAACGGCTGATCCAGGTCCGCCGCAACCGGCTGCTCTCGCTCAACCAGGCGCCCGAAACGGCCTATGTCGACGAGGATCGCGTCGCCAGAGAGGTGCAGTTCGCCCGGCGGATGTTTGCCGACAATGACTGGCCGGTGATCGACGTTACCCGTCGTTCGATCGAGGAGGCCGCAGCAGCGATCATCAACCTCTACAACGAGTTCCTGGCGGCGCGCGAAGCGGGGGCGGCGTGAGCCTGATCCTCGCCTCGCAAAGCGCGTCGCGCCGGGCAATGCTCGATGCCGCCGGGGTGACCTATCGCGCCGTGCCCGCGCACATCGATGAGCGCGGCGTCGAGGCGGGCCTTGCCGGAGCCCCGGCTGACGAAATTGCTCTCGCCCTGGCGCGGGTCAAGGCGCTGGCCGTGTCCGTCGATCATCCCGGGGCGCTGGTGCTGGGCAGCGATTCACTGGTCGAGGTTGCCGGGCAACGCTTTGACAAGCCCGCCAGCCGCGATGGGGCGGCGGCGCACCTGCGCTTCTTCTCGGGCAAGGCGATGCAGCTTCACTCCGCCGCTGCCCTGGTGCGCGATGGCGCGGTCGTGTGGGATCACGTCGCGCTCGCCCGGTTGGTGGTTCGCGAGCTGAGCGAGACTTTCATCGCCGACTATCTCGAGCATGAATGGCCTGCCGTCGCGGGCTGTGTAGGGGTGTTCCGCATAGAGGCGCGCGGGGTGCAATTGTTCGAAGCGATCGAGGGTGACCATTTCACGGTGCTGGGGATGCCGTTGCTGCCCGTGCTGGGCGCGCTGCGCAAAGCGGAGGAGCTGGCCGTATGAGCAGACCCTATGCCGAGGTGATCGGCGATCCGATCACGCAGTCCAAGTCCCCGAAGATCCACAATTTCTGGCTCGGCAAGCTGGGCATCGACGCCGAATACCGCGCTTGTCACGTCCGCCCGGACGAGCTGGCGGATTATTTCGCGCGGAGGCGCGAGGACGCAGCGTGGCGCGGGTGCAATGTCACCATGCCGCACAAGCAGGCGGTCATGGCGCTGCTCGATCGGATCGATCCCGAAGCGCGACGAGTCGGCGCGGTCAACACCGTGGTGCGCGAAGCAGATGGCACGCTATCGGGATACAACACCGATGTTTCCGGTTTCCTCGAACCGATCAGCGCGATGCTCGGCGACGGGCACCTGTTTCGCATCGCGCGGGTGTTCGGCGCGGGCGGCGCGGCGCGGGCGATCGTCGCCGCCCTGGCTGAACGCGGCTTCGCAATCGTCCTCGCCGCGCGCGATCCGGCGCGGGCGCAAGCGCTGCTCGACGAACTGGGGCGGGGCAGCGACAATCACGCCGTCGCGCTGTCTCACTTCGCCCCCCCGACCGACTTCGCCTTTGACGACCGTGAGGGAATCTTCGACCTCGTGGTCAATGCCAGCCCGCTCGGCATGGCGGGCAACCCGCCGCTCGAGCTTGATTTCAGCCATGTCCCGCCGGGCAGCGTGATCTACGACATCGTCACGCACCCGCTTGACACGCCCTTGCTGATCGAGGCGCGGCGGCGCGGATTCACGATCATTGATGGGTTGGCCATGCTGATCGGCCAGGCCGGCGCAGCTTTCGAAAGATTCTTCGGCCAGCCCGCGTCCCGCGCGGACGACGGCGAACTGCGCGCGTTGCTGACCGCGTGACCCGCCCCTTCATCCTCGGCCTGACCGGATCGATCGGCATGGGCAAATCGGCGGTTGCGGCGATGTTTCGCGGGCTGGGCGTGCCGGTGTTCGATGCCGATGCCGCGGTGCATGAATTGCAGGGGCCGGGCGGGGCCTGCCTCGATCCGATCGAACGTGCCTTTCCCGGCACCACCGGCCCCCGGGGCGTCGATCGGCAAAGGCTCGGCGCGGCGGTGTTCGGCAATCCCGAGGCGCTCAAGCGGCTCGAGGCGATCGTCCACCCTGAAGTCGCCGAGATGCGCCGGGCTTTCCTCGCCGACAATGGCGCGGCCCCGCTGGTCGTGTTCGACATCCCGCTGCTTTATGAAAAGACCGGCCAACACGGTCTCGATGCGGTCGCGGTCGTCTCGGCCTCCGCAGCGCAACAGCGTGAGCGGGTGCTGGCTCGCCCGGCGATGACGCCTGAAAAATTCGAACAGATCCTCAAGCTCCAGGTTCCCGATGCGGAGAAGCGCGCGCGGGCCGATCACGTGATCGATACCGGCACTTCGCTTGCGGAAACGCGCCATGCGGTGCAACGGTTGGTCCACCGCATCACAGGTGCCGAAAAATAGCGTCCCGCCCCCTTGCGCGGCGAGGGAATCGGGCAGATATTCGCCCTAATGCGAGAGATAATCTTCGATACCGAAACCACCGGGCTTGACCCCAAGACTGGTGACCGGCTGGTCGAGATCGGCTGTATCGAGATGGTCAACCGGGTGACCACCGGCCAGACCTTTCACGCCTATTTCAATCCCGATCGCGATATGCCCGCCGCTGCCGAGGCGGTGCATGGGCTGTCGATCACTTTCCTGTCGGACAAGCCGCGCTTCCACGAAAAGGCGGCGGACCTGCTCGAGTTCATCGGCGATTCGCCGCTGGTCGCGCACAACGCCGGGTTCGATTTCGGCTTCCTCAATACCGAGCTCGAGATGTGCGGGCTCGATCCCGTCTCCCGCAGCCGGATGATCGACACCGTGGCGCTCGCCCGGGTGCGCCACCCCGGCGCCAAGCTCAGCCTCGATGCGCTGTGCACCCGCTACGGGATCGACCGCAGCCACCGCACCATGCACGGCGCGCTGCTGGACGCCGAATTGCTCGCCCAGGTCTATGTCGAGTTGACCGGCGGCCGCCAGATCGGGCTCGAACTGGCCGGCGAAACCGCCGACACCCTCGTTGCCGCGGCCGTCGCCCTGACGGTGCGCGAGCGGCCCGTCCGCCCCGCCCGCCCGCATGGGCCAAGCGAGACGGAAATGGCGGCTCATGCCGCCTTCCTCGAAACGGTCAAGGCGCCGCTCTGGCAGTCCTGAACCCGCTCGGGATGTGATGACAGGAGAAGGACATCCATGGATATTCGCGTTTCCGGCCACCAGGTAGAAACCGGCGAGGCGCTGCAGGTGCACGCGCAGGAACGCCTTTCGGCAATCGTCGACAAGTATTTCGGCCAGGCGTTGTCCAGTACCGTCACCTTCAACCGCGCCCCGGCTAATGCCTTTCGCTGCGACATCGTCACCCATGCCATGCAAGGGCTGGTACTCAAGGGCGCGGGGATCGCGCAGGACGCGCACATCGCGCTCGACCAGGCCGCGGAAAAGATCGACAAGCAGTTGCGCCGCTACAAGCGCCGGATCAAGGATCGCCATTCGCAGCAGAACCATTCCGTGCGGGCCGAAGATGCCGCCTACACCGTGTTCGAGGAGCCAGACGGCGCCGCTGACGAGGTTACCGCCGAAGCCCCGGTGGTCATCGCCGAAACCCGCGTCGACGTACCCGAGACGACTGTTTCGGATGCTGTCATGATGCTCGACCTTCGCAATACCAACGCGTTGTTGTTCAAGAACGCCGGGACGGGACGGCATAACATGGTCTATCGCCGTGGGGACGGTTCGATCGGTTGGGTTGAACCTTCCTGACGTTCAAGCTAAAGGCGCCGGCACTTCCGGGGGGGTGCAAACAAGCGAGCGAAAGCGGGACTCCCGTGGCAGTTTGCCTTGCCAGTGCCCCCTTCCTGGCACATTGTTCGGATATAGCGCCGTTGAAATGACCGCACTTTTCACTCTCTCGCCCGAGGCTGTCGACACCATCGACGCCGATAGCAAGCAGGCCATTCTCGCCCGGCTCGCCGATCGATTCGCGGCGGTCTATGGGCTTGACCCCGTGCTTGTGCTCGAGCGGATCGAGGAGCGCGAGAAGCTGGGCAGCACCGGCTTTGGTCGCGGGGTAGCCATTCCCCACGCCCGTCTGCCCGACCTCAGCCGCCCGGTGGCGGTATTCTTCCGGCTCGATTCCCCGGTCGCGTTCGACGCTGCCGATGGTATGCCGGTCGACATGG
>JAFEEP010000416.1 GCA_018241045.1 Pseudomonadota bacterium
CAGCACTGTTTCGGTCAGAGCCGCAGACCGGGTTCACCAACGGCCTGCCCTTTGTTGATCGTAAGCAGGAGCCAATCAACCATTGGCAGCAAGCCGTCAAAGCAATCGACGAAGCCATCGTCGAGGCGCGGCACAACCCCGAGACGGCCCGCTCGCTGTTCGCGCTGGCAGCCTATGGGCGGCGCGACCCCGAGTCCTTGGAGCGCTTGCGCGTCACGTTTACCAAGGAAGGCATTCCGCCGGAATTTCTGTCACATTATGAGCCTGATAGACCCTTTGCGTTTTTTAGTCTAAATTACGGGTTAAGTGACAAATTTTGACGACCAGAGCTTTCCGGTTCACACTGTCACGTAATCGAACGTATATGTGACAGGTGCAGGATGCAGATCGGCTACATGCGGGTATCGAAGGCGGATGGCTCCCAAGCCACCGACTTGCAGCGCGATGCGCTGATTGCGGCCGGTGTCGATCCGGCCCATCTCTATGAGGATCAGGCGTCCGGCAAGCGCGAGGACCGACCCGGCTTGGGTTCTTGCCTGAAAGCGCTGCGGCCCGGCGACACGTTGGTGGTGTGGAAACTGGATCGGCTCGGACGCGACCTGCGTCACCTCATCAATACCGTCCATGACCTGACTGGGCGCAGCATCGGCCTCAAGGTGCTGACCGGACATGGTGCGGCCATTGACACCACGACCGCCGCCGGCAAGCTGGTCTTTGGCATCTTCGCTGCGCTGGCCGAGTTCGAGCGCGAGCTGATCGCCGAGCGCACCGTGGCGGGCCTAGCCTCGGCACGGGCACGCGGCCGAAAAGGCGGGCGGCCGTTCAAGATGACCGCCGCCAAGCTGCGTCTGGCGATGGCGGCGATGGGGCAGCCGGAAACCAAGGTCGGCGATCTGTGTCAGGAACTCGGCATTACGCGGCAGACCCTGTACCGGCATCTATCGCCCGAAGGGGAGCTGCGTCCTGATGGAATAAAGCTGCTCAGTCGAGTGTGAAGCGCGCTGTTGCCGTCGGCACTTAATTACTCTTCGAGCAGGCTACGCAGCATCCACGCGGTCTTTTCGTGGATATCAATACGCTGGGTCAGCACATCAGCCGTGGGCTGATCGTTGGCTGCATCCACGACCGGAAAGAGCTTGCGAGCAGTCCTCGCTGTCGCCTCTTGTGCAGCGACCAGATGACGGATCATGTCGTTGGCCTTGGGCACACCCTCGACTTCCTTGATGGAAGCCAGCTTGACGAATTCCCTGTAGGTGCCCGGGGCGGGAAAACCCAGGGCGCGGATGCGCTCGGCGATGATGTCCAGCGCGTTCCACTGCTCGGTGTACTGCGCCATGAACATGTTGTGCAGGCTGTTGAACTGGGGGCCGGTGACGTTCCAGTGGAAGTTGTGGGTCATCAAGTACAGCGTGTAGCTGTCGGCCAAGAGCCCAGACAGTCCCTCGGCGATCTTCTTCCGGTCGGCATCCGAAATACCAATGTCCATGTTCATCGGTTTGACTTTCTTTTCTTTCATGATGGTTTCCTATCTTCGTGATTAAGCCGTTTTGGCTGGATGTGACCTCTCGCCCACCCCAAAATGCAACATTCGAGACTATAGTAGCTTCACTTGTAACTTTTCTTTTCGAAGCGTCTGCAAGGATACTTCGAGGGAATGTCGCTAGGACCATATAGCCATTTCGATTAACAACGCAACCAAAGGAGCGAGAGATGGAAAACAAAGACGCAAGTTCTACTGGCAAGTGCCCCGTCATGCACGGTGGCGTCACCTCGGCCAGCATGGCGAACATGGACTGGTGGCCGAAGGCCCTTAACCTCGACATCCTGCATCAGCACGACACGAAGACCAACCCGCTGGGTGCCGGCTTCAACTATCGCGAAGAGCTCAAGAAGCTCGACATCGAAGCGCTGAAGAAGGACGTCAAGGCGCTGATGACCGACAGTCAGGACTGGTGGCCGGCCGACTGGGGCCACTACGGTGGCCTGATGATCCGCATGGCCTGGCACTCGGCCGGCACCTACCGCATCGCCGACGGTCGCGGCGGCGGCGGCACTGGCAACCAGCGCTTCGCCCCGATCAACTCCTGGCCCGACAACGCCAACCTCGACAAGGCGCGCCGCCTGCTGTGGCCGATCAAGAAGAAGTACGGCAACAAGATTTCTTGGGCTGACCTGATCATCCTTGCCGGCACGATGGCCTACGAGTCGATGGGCTTCAAGACTTTCGGCTTCGGCTTCGGTCGCGAAGACATCTGGCATCCTGAGAAAGACACTTACTGGGGCTCCGAGAAGGAATGGCTGGCGCCCAGCGGCAGCGAAGGCAGCCGCTACTCCGGCGAACGCGATCTGGACAACCCGCTCGCCGCCGTGATGATGGGTTTGATCTACGTGAACCCGGAAGGCGTGGACGGCAAGCCCGACCCGCTCAAGACGGCGCGTGACGTGCGCGTCACCTTCGCCCGCATGGCGATGAACGACGAGGAAACCGTGGCCCTCACCGCCGGCGGCCACACCGTCGGCAAGTCGCACGGCAACGGCAGCGCCGCCAACCTCGGCCCCGCGCCCGAAGGTGCGGATCTCGAAGAGCAGGGCCTCGGCTGGCAGAACCACACGACGCGCGGCATTGGCCGCGACACCGTGACCAGCGGCATCGAGGGCGCGTGGACGACGTATCCGATGAAATGGAACACCGGCCGGGGCAGCTACTTTGATCTGCTGCTGCGCTACGACTGGTGGCTGACCAAGTCGCCGGCCGGCGCGCATCAATGGGAGCCGATCAACATCGCGGAAGAGGACATGCCGGTCGACGTCGAGGATCCCTCGATCCGCTGCAAGCCGATGATGACCGACGCCGACATGGCGATGAAGTTCGACCCCGAGTACCGCAAGATCGCCGAGCGTTTCCGTGCCGATCCCAAGGCCTTCGAGGATGCCTTCGCCCGCGCCTGGTTCAAGCTGACCCATCGCGACATGGGCCCGAAGGCGCGCTACGTCGGCCCGGATGTGCCCAAGGAAGACCTGATCTGGCAGGACCCGGTGCCCGCCGGCCGCAGCGACTACGACGTTGCCGCCGTCAAGGCGAAGATCGCCGCCGCCGGTTTGAGCGTCAGCGAGATGGTTGCCACCGCCTGGGACTCCGCGCGCACTTATCGTGGCTCGGACAAGCGCGGTGGAGCGAATGGCGCGCGCATCCGCCTCGCCCCGCAGAAGGACTGGGAAGGCAACGAGCCGGCGCGTCTCGCCAAGGCGCTCGCGGTCTATGAAAAGATCGCCACCGAAACCGGGGCGAGCGTGGCCGACGTGATCGTGCTGGCCGGCAACTTGGGCGTCGAACAGGCCGCCAAGGCTGCCGGCGTCAATGTCACCGTGCCTTTCGCGCCCGGTCGCGGCGATGCCACAGCGGCGCAGACCGACGCCGAATCCTTCGACGTGCTCGAACCGCTGGCCGACGGCTTCCGCAACTGGCTCAAGAAGGACTACGTCGTTACGGCCGAGGAGCTGCTGCTCGACCGCGCCCAGTTGCTGCGCCTCACTGCCTGTGAGATGACGGCGCTGGTCGGCGGCATGCGGGTGATCGGCACGAACTACGGCGGCAGCCAGCACGGCGTGTTCACCGACCGCGTCGGCGCGTTGACGAACGACTTCTTCATCAACCTGACCGACATGGCCTACAGTTGGAAGCCCACCGGCCGCAACAGCTACGCCATCGTGGACCGCAAAACCGGTACCACCAAGTGGACGGCCACCCGCGTCGATCTGGTCTTCGGCTCCAACTCGATCCTGCGTGCCTACGCTGAGGTCTACGCGCAGGACGACAACCGCGAGAAGTTCGTCAACGACTTCGTGGCCGCCTGGAACAAGGTAATGAATGCGGATCGCTTTGATCTAGCCTGATATAACCGCGGGGTAACCCGCAGAAATCCTACTGCCAAGAGACCGGACAACACCATAGTTGTTCGGTCTTTTTTTACTTGCACCGCTGCTCGACTTCTGTCCAACACCATGTCCAGTTAGGTGAAATTGACTCCTGACATTTTGTGTATTCGTCTTCTGAAACCGACAAAAGCGTCAGGATAGACTTTCTTTCCGAATTTATTGACACACGCCACCAAGGATCATACATTTCTTCCTGACA
>JAFEEP010000417.1 GCA_018241045.1 Pseudomonadota bacterium
CGGTCCTAATCCTCCAATTCGGGCCTGCCCCGACGGGCGCTGTGGGCAACCCAGCGATAGTGCCTAGGCAGTAATCAGTAGGGGCAACTGCGATGCGACACAGCGAAATCTTGATCCTGATCGACGCCGACACCCGCCGCCGCGCGGCGATCTCGCACTTTCTGGCGGGCAGCGGCATCCACGTCGAGCCTTTCGAGGATGTCGGCGAACTGACCCGACACTGGCCACGCGACGGGGTGATCCTCGCCCATGACGAGGGCACGACCGTTTCGACCCTGATCGATCACATGACCGAGCAGGCCAACTGGCTGCCCTTGATCGCCTTCGCCGTCGAGCCGGGCACCAACCGCGTCGTCCAGGCGGTGCTCAACGGCGCGGTCGACTATCTCGCCTGGCCCTTTGGCGAGGCCGAGATCCGCGCCGCGCTGACCGTGGCCGAGGAAAGCCGTGACGCGCTGGGTAGCGTGCGCCTGCGCGAGGCGATGGCCCGCAGCCGCATCCAGCGCCTGACCCCGCGCGAGCGCGAGGTGCTGGTCGGGGTCGCCGATGGCCTGTCCAACCGCTTGATCGGCGAACGCCTGGCGATCAGCCCGCGAACCGTCGAAATCCACCGCGCCAATATGCTCAACAAGATGGGCGCCAACCACACCTCGGAGGCGATCCGCATCGCAATCGAGGCCTCGCTGGTCGGGTAGGTCCGCACTCGCCATTCGGTGCGCCAGCGACCTCGGCGCCCACCGAACGCTGCCGGTCCCCCTCCCTTGTGGCGGGGGACCGGCCCTTTTCCGGACGGATCAGTTAAGCCGAAGCTCCCGGTTGGGGTTTGGGCGCAGTTTCGGTGTTGTATTGCCGACCGGTTCGGCCAAGGCCGTGGCCAGCGCCCCGACCAGCGCCAGCGCGGCGCTTGCCCCCTCGGCGTGATGCTCGCTGGCTTGGTCGACCAACACGACCGTCGCCAGATGGCGGCCGCCCGGCGCGCGTGACAGCATATAGCCGGCCAGCGGTTCGACCAGCGCCAGCGCGGCCGAGGCGTCGGCGCTCACATCGAGCAGTGCGGCCACGAGCGGCTCGTCGATTGCGAGGCTCAGTTGCGGATGGGTCTGAACCAGCGAGGCCAGGCTACGCACCAGGTCGCAACCGCCATCGGGCGTGGCAAAGGCGCTGGCAAAAGCCAGTTCACCCACCGCATCGCGCCACGCGGCAAGTTGCGGGGCCAGTTCGGAGTTTGGGCCATGGTCCATCGCCCTAGCCTGCGCCCCGCCCGACCCGCCTGTCAATCGCCATGCGGTGCCATAGAAAGGGGCCCGGACTTGCGTCCGGGCCCCAAAGCATTCCCTCCCAGGAGTGCTTGTAGTTGGTCTTAGAACTTCATTCCCGCAGTCAGGCCGTAGCGGCGCGGCTCAAGGGTAAAGACGTTGGTGTAGAGGCCCGACGATTGGTCGGTCACGTAAAGGCCCGTGATCGCCTCATTGTCGAACACGTTCTGGATCCAGCCGCGCAGGTACCATTTCTTGTCGGGGCCATCGACTTGGATCTGGGCGTTTACCTGAGTGAAGCTGGGCACTTCGTTGACAAATCCACCGAAGACATTGCCCACCGACTTGCCCGTATAGGTGAAGTCAACGCGCGGTGTCAGGGTCATGTCACCACCAATCGGCGCAGCATATTGGACACCGGCCGAAAACTTGTAATTCGGCGCGCCCGGCAGTTTGTTGCCGACCACATTGGTCGGAATGCCTGCGGAGTAATAGGCAACACCGCCGAACGATGCCGGAGTCAGACCCGCTCCGGCAAATGCACCGCTGGCGGCTGCACCGAGCGCCGCGCAAACGCTGAACGCGCCGGTGGAGGCAAGACCGCTGTCGGCGCCGAAGGAGTACGTCGTTGTCTGGAGGTTGGCACCAGGCTTCAAGCCAGGCACAAAGCCACCGTTGATCACGCCATTGACCGCGCCAACGAAGGCGTTGATTCCAGCCACGTTGCCCGAGGTCGAAGCCACGGCGCAGTTCGCCCCGTTGGTGATATCCTTGATAATCACCGCATCGGCCCGGCCACCGCCAAAGTCACGCGGATTGGCCAGCGGGTTTGGCGTGCTGGTTACCTCGGTGTGCAGGTAACTCGCGTTTGCGTTGATCGACAGTTCGGGCAGTGGCCGCAGCACGGCTTCTGCTTCGAGACCGTAGATCCGGGCATTGACGTTGTCATTGACCGACGTACGCGACACGATCCGCGAAAGTTGCAGCCCCTTGTAGTCGTAGTAGAAGCCGGTGACGTTCAGCATGACCTTGCCGTTGGCGAAGGTGTTCTTCGAACCGATCTCGAACGCGTTGACGAATTCGGGATCGAACGACTTCGCCACTGCGGCAACCGGCGACAACGGCGGGTTGATGCCGCCCGACTTGTAGCCACGCGAATACGATGCGTAGAGCAGGTTGTTGGGCGTGATGTTCCAATCGATGACGGCGCGTCCGGTCAAAGCCTTGAACCTGACATTGTCGATCGCGAACAACTGGTTGCCGGCGATGCTGGGGTCAGCATCATAGGCTGCGATGTAGGGCGACGCATAGGCGTTGGTCGAACCATAGGGCGCCAGGAAGCTGGCCAGCGTCGTGCGTGCCGAAACCGTCTTCTGGTCGTGGTTGTAGCGCAAGCCAAGCGTCAGTTTCACCGTGTCGGAGAACTTGTAATAAGCCTCGCCGAACAGTCCGTATGTCGTCACCTTCAGGCTGTCGGTGTTGTTGCGATAGGTTGGCGTGGCGAGATAGGCCGGCGGCAGCGCGTAGGTACCGGTGAGCGGATTGAAGCTCGCCGCTCCAGTGAACGAGCCGAGCAGACCAGTGATATAGTCGATCCCGAACGAATCCACGTAGTAGCTGTTCTCGGTAAGGTTCAGCTTGCCGTAGATACCGCCAAGCAGGATGTTGAACGGCCCATCCCATTTTGACGACAGGATGCCTTCAGCCGTCCAGCTCGTCTGGTACTGGTCGGAACGATCGAAATCCTGCGGCGTGTTCGAGCATAAGCTGTGTCCGCCAAACGAGCCGGTTCCGGTTTCTTCGGGAAGCGAGGTGCACAACACCCCGTTCGGCCCATTGGGAATGATCGCGTTAGCGAGAGGTGCGAAATAGGCCGCCGAACCGGGCGCCCCGATTCCGGTCACGGCGACTCCGGCCAGCGCGGTCAGCGCCGGAGTGAAAAGCGCACGGTTCTGGACCGAAAGGTTGTAGTCCTGTTCCGAATCAACCGCGACGTTCTGGTAGTTGCCGGAGATCTTGAGGTTCATCCCCGATCCGAGATCCTGGCTGATCGATCCCTGGAGGATCGTTTCGCGAGTGTAGTATTTCGGAGTGAAGTCGGTGTTGACGGTACGATAGTCGGCCGGGTTGGTCGCACCCGCCCAATTGTAGGCGTCCGTTCCGGGAATCGGCGCTGCAGGAGTGCTGCCCGTGCCATAAAGGCTACCCAGGGCAAAGGCGCCAGGGATACCCTGGGTCGCAAGGAATTCCTTCGAGGTGAGCACGCCGACGAACGAGGTATTGGCGTTGGTCATCTGGAAGTCACGGCGACCGTTCAAGCAGCCGAGCACGCCCGTCGGATCGCGCTGGCACATCTGCTTCTGGATGCGCATACGGCTGTCTTTTTCACGGAAGTACTGACCCATCAGTTCGACGGTGGTGCCAGATGTCGGCTCGAACCGCAGCGAGCCGCGGAAGCCATACATATCACGATCATCAATCTTGGAGTTATCGAAGATGTTGGATGTATAACCGTCGCGGTTCAGATAGAACCCCGCCACGCGCACAGCCAAGGTTTCTGTCAAGGGCACGTTGATCATGCCCTTCAACTTGACCGAATTGTAATTCCCGTAATCGGCCTCGGCGCTGGCGCCGAACCCTGACAAGTCGGGACGCGCGGTCTTGAAGTTGACCACGCCCGACGTCGCGTTGCGACCGAACAGAGTGCCCTGCGGCCCGCGCAGAACTTCGATCTGGCCCATGTCGTAGAACTCGCCCTCGAAGAGCCGCGTTCCGAACAAGGGTGCATCGTTATAGTGAATCGCAGTCGCACTGTCGCAGGTGACGCCGACGCACAGGTCGCCAATGCCGCGGATCGTGAAGCTCGACGAAGTGAAGTTGGTCTTGGTGAAGGTGACGCTGGGCAGGGTCAATTGCAGGTCAGAGGTGTTCTTGATCTGCTGCTTTTCGAGTGCTTCGCTGTTGAAGGCGCTGACCGCGATGGGAACGTCCTGAAGGCGTTCATTGGTGCGCTGGGCGGTAACGACGATTTCGTTTGAAGCGTCCTTGGTGCCAGCTTCCTGCGCATAGGCAGGCAGTGCAATTGCTCCGGCGCAGACGCCCGCAAGCAGGGTCAGTTTTCCCCTCATCAGCCCTCTCTCCTTATGTGCCCGGCCCTTTTCCAGGCGGTTGCAAGCGGGAATAAAACACTGTCTGAAGGCGTTGACAACCGATTTTAATCGAAAGGTTAGAACTTCCCCACAGCGTAGCGAAAGCGCCACACTTGCGCGGCTTTCGACAAACTTTCGAAAAGTGGGCCTGCTCCGCACCAACCGCGACCGTGCGCCGGGGCCAGATTGTCTGAAACAATTGCCAAGTCGCGGCAGATGCGCCATTTTCGCGCGCGGTGGGAAACTCGGGGAGCGAAATGGCGGGCGCAGGGGCCGCAGCAACGGCGCGGTATCGTGCCTTTTTGAGCTATAGTCACGCCGACGATCGCTTTGCAACCTGGCTGCACCGGCGCCTGGAGCGTTTCGCGATTCCCGCAGCCGAAGGGGTTTCGGGCGGGCGCCTCGCCCCAGTGTTCATCGACCGCGCCGAACTTGTCGCGGGCCCCGACCTGTCGGCGCAGGTCAAGCAGGCCCTGGCCGAATCCGCGGTGCTGGTCGTGATCTGCAGTCCGGCTGCCGCGGCAAGCCGCTGGGTCGGTCAGGAGATCGCGCTCTACCGCGCAATCCATCCCGATCGCCCGATCCTTGCCGCATTGATCGAGGGCGATCCCGAAACCGCCTTTCCCGCCGCCCTCCTTCGCCACGGCGACCAGACCTTCGAGCCGCTCGCCGCCGACTTCCGCAAGGACGGCGACGGCAAGCGCACCGCGCTGCTCAAGATTGTCGCAGGACTGACCGGGCTTCCGCTTGATCGGCTGGTGCAGCGCGACGTCCAGGCACGCCAACGCCGCGTGATGGCCGTCACGGCGGCGGCGCTGGTTCTTAGTCTAGTCTTGGCTACATTACTGGTCATTGCGATGCGTGAACGTGCTGAAGCCCAGCGCCAGCGCGCCGATGCGGAGGGGATGGTGGAGTTCATGCTGACCGATCTGCGCGATCGCCTGCAAGGCGTGGGTCGGCTGGAGATCATGGATTCTGTCAACCGCAAGGCGATGGAGCACTATGCCGCCGACCGCAATCTCGATGCCCTGCCCGCGGATATGCTGGAACGCCGCGCCCGCCTGATCACGGCAATGGGCGAGGACGACTACGACGCGGGCCGAACCGATACCGCGCGCGAGAAGTTCGCCGCAGCCTTTCGGATCACCGACCAACTAATGCGCGAAGCACCGGATGATCCGCAACGCGTGTTCAACCACGCGCAGAGCGAATACTGGGTTGGCTCAATTCCGTTCGGCAAGCGAAACAAGAAAGACACCCAGCCGCATTGGAACGCTTACCTGACACTGGCCCGGCACCTGGTCGAGCTCGAGCCGGGCAAGACCGAATGGCAGCGCGAGGTTGGCTATGCCGAAAGCAACCTCTGCGCCCTCGCCCAGCTTCCCCCCAGGGAGCTTGCAGCGGCGCGGCAACATTGCAGCGCGGCGATGAAAGTGACCGAGCTTTTGTCGCGAAACGAACCCGACAACATTGAGACCCAGCTCGATCATCTCAACAATATCGGCTGGAACGCGGACGCGACGCTCAAGTCCGGACAGAAGGACGAGGCGTTGGCCTTGCGCAAGCAGCAGGTGGCGGTTGCGGCAACGCTTCCCGAGCGTTTTCCCAAGGATGTCCGGGCGATGCAGGCAAATCTGCAGGTCCGGCTCGGGCTTGCCCAGACCTATGCGGCAATGGACGAGCGCGACGAAGCGCGGGACGCGGCACAACAAGCACTGGCTTTCGCCGACCAGCTGCGCAAGCTTGATCCCGCGAACAAAACCTGGAGCAACTGGCGCGCGCAGCTCGTCCGGCTGATCGAGGCAAGGTGAAAGGGCCCAGACATGGAGAGCACGACCAATATCGCGAACCCTGAATACCGTCCCGTGCTGGAAGGCGAACTGGCCAGCCCGGACCGGGTCAGCGTGCAATTCGATATCAAGCCCGACGGCGGAACGCTGAATTTCATCATGCACGATACGACCGATTGGCCTCCGGGCAGCGACGGGCGCGCCTTGGTCAAGGACAGCGAGGGCAACACCTGTCTGGCCGTCGAGCGGGGCCAGGACCGGATATTCACTTTCAGTCTCAGCCCTAACTGGCGTTGGACCTTCGACCTCAAGGCCAACGGTCCAGGTGAGCCAATGACCTTCAAGAAGGGCGATGCGCCACTCTACAAGGTTACCGTGGTGTCGGACACGCAAATCGAGATCTATGCCAAGGCCCGCCCCCATATGCCGACGGGGACGGCGCTGGATCTGTTCAACCTCCATGTCCTGATGATGCAGGATTCGGGTACGCCGATTTCGCTGCGGATCGATCCGGGCACGAGAAATCCCCCGCCCTATCCATGATGCCAACCCCCTTACCCGCAATTGCCGCCCTGGTGCGGGCAGGCGCCGTCGAACGCGCCTGGGAGCTGTTCGTCGGCGAAGGCCACGACGCACGGGCAAATGACCCCTCCGTCCAGACCGTGCGCGGACGCCTGCTCAAGGCGCGCGCGCGGCTGGCCAGCGGCGACGCACGAACCGCGCTGTTCGGCGAGGCCGCCGCGGCCTATGCCGCGGCCCACGCGCACAATCCCGCGCCTTACCTGGCGATCAACGCGGCAACGCTCTACTTGCTGGCAGGCAACGACGATGCCGCGCGGACCGGCGCCAGCCAGGTCCTGACGACGCTCGATGGTCCGGTCGTGCCGGCAGACACGCCGTATTACCTTGCCGCCACGCGCGCCGAGGCCTGCTTCCTGCTGGGCGATCGGGATGCCGCGGAACGGGCGATGCAAGATGCAACACGGCACGACCCGGACGGCTGGAGCGATCGCGCCACCACTATCGCGCAACTGCGGGAAATCGCCCAGG
Organism: Pseudomonadota bacterium; assembly: GCA_018241045.1. Taxonomy (GTDB): domain Bacteria; phylum Pseudomonadota; class Alphaproteobacteria; order Sphingomonadales; family Sphingomonadaceae; genus Novosphingobium. Next base: position 7,246 of record JAFEEP010000417.1, read on the forward strand.
CGCGGGGTGAGAGCACCGATTGGCTTGATCGCTTCGCCCCGCCGGCAAGCCTGCATTTTGCCGGCCACATGGGATTGGCGGCGAGCGGTCAATGCCAGGCCGACCTCGCCGCAGAGGTCGACAAGCTTATCGAGCACGAGCGTATCGGCTTCGCCTGGGGAGCCCTCGCCGCCGGATCTGATGTGGTCATTGCCGAGCGCCTGCTGGCCGCCGGCGCGGAGCTTCACATCGTCCTGCCCTGCGGCGCCGAGCAGTTCGAGGCGCAGTCGGTGGCCCCGGCGGGCCCCGCCTGGCAGGAACGCTACCGCGCGGTCCTCGCCCATGCCGCCTCGCTGCGTTTCGCCGCGTCCGATCCGGGCGCCGTCCACGATCCTCTGGCGACCGCGCACGCCGGCGAACTGGCGATCGGTGCGACCCTGCTCAACGCCACCGCGCTTGCCGCCGCGTGCTGCCAGTTGATCGTCACCGATTCGGACGGCGGCGGGCGCAACACCGCGCATCAGGCCGCGATGTGGCCCGGCGAAGCTGGTCGCCAGTTGCGCCTGACGATTGACAGGGACACGCGGATCGAGGCGCTGTTTCCGCCCGAACAACCCGATCCGCACCGCGCGCTCGTCGTTCACGTCGCCATCGCGCTCGATGAACTGACACGCACGACCTCGCTCGATTCGTCGGCGATCGCCGCCCGCGTTGCTCCGATCGCCGAAGCGCTGGCCGGAATAGACCGGGCGCGGGTGCGGTCCTCTCCGGGGCGCTGGGACCTTGCGATCGACAATGTCGATGCCGCGCTGGAAACGATACTCAAGGTTCTGGCGCGATGCCGCGCCGCGGGCCTCACCCCGCCATCGATCGGCGCCCACGTCGCGATCGCCAGCCTGATCGAGGATCCGGCCAGCGGAGCCCTGGTCCCCTATGGCCCCGGACGCGCGCTCGCTGCACGGCTTCAGGCCATGGCGCCGACCGGCCTGGCCCTGATCAGCGATGCCCTGGCGGTGACCATGGTCGCCCGCGGGATCGTGTCCTCGCGCAGTGAATTGTACCACGCCGGCGACGAGGACACCGATGGCGCGGTCCACGTCCTGCTCAAGGCCTGATCAGTAGATCTGTTCCTCCAGACGGTGCGGCGCGACGATCGCCAGTCCGCCGTCGACCCGTCGCACGAGTCCCCGCTTTTCCAGTTGCGAGACCGTCCGTGAAACCGTTTCGCGGGTCGAGCGGACACTGATCGCCAGTTCCGACATCACCGGCATCGGCCGGATCGTGCGCTGCGCATCGCTTGCCGAGCGGCGCAACAGCTCGGCGCAGATCCGCCCGGTAACCGACAACAGCGTCGCCTCGACCATCCGCTGGCGCAACGCCTCCAGCCGGGCTGCGAGCTGGCGGTTGATCGCCCGGGCGACGGCGCCATAGCTGTCCATCAGGCGAACCAGCGTCGGCGTGGTGAAATGCGCGCCGCGACCCTCGCTCAGCGCCTCGGTCTGCGCCGCGCCGCCATCGCCGCCGCCCATCAACGAGCCATAGAGATCGCCTTGCCCCAGGACCGAAAGCTGCAGCATCGAACCATCCTGGCCATAGGCAACCTCGTGCGCCCGGCCCGCCAGGATCAGGGTCGTCTCATCGCGGTCCGGCAAGGGCCACAACACCGCCCCGCGCGGCAAGGCCGCTTCGTGTGCCAGGGCGGCGATCGTAACGGCCAGCGCCGTATCACAGGCAAACGCCTCGGCAATCGCCGCGCGCGCGCCCTGTGAAATCCCGATCTTCGTGCCCCCAGTCATGGGGCAACGATAACAGCACGAAGGAGCGGACAAAAGCAGGCTGTGCAGCAATTGGAAGTAAAGCATCCTTGAGCGCGGCGCGGTTTCAGCCAGTTTGCAATGCCGCATCCCCGGCGGGAGCAGAGACCTGAGAATTTCACCGCTGCCACGTTGACGACCAACCCCCAGTCATGGCACTAGGCCGCCGTCTCGCCGCCCGGGCTGTAAACGCCTCTGTAAGCGGACGGCCTTCCAATCACCCTAAGTGATTGAAATTGCGGGTGTAGCTCAATGGCAGAGCAGAAGCTTCCCAAGCTTACGACGAGGGTTCGATTCCCTTCACCCGCTCCATCAATAAAATCAGTCACTTAAGCGCCGCTCTTGATGCTTTGCGAGATTCTGTTCGCGGTTGGACAAAAGATCGGAGTCAACCCCGTCCACGCTGCCGCTCAATGAAAATCGCGTGAGGGCGGGATGATGCGGACGTCACGCGGGTGGCCGTGGCGGCGGGGTCGTTGGGGGTGGGTGACTTCGTCGCCACGGCTTTGAACCGCCGCGATCTCACCCTGCTCGGTCAGGTGATCGAGCATCGTCGTCCGGTCGATGATCCGCCGCGCCATCAGGTGGACGACGCCTTCCTTGCTTTTCTGGATGATCCCCTCGATCAGCATCAGCCGCGCCGCCATCACGGCGCGGCGCTGGGGCTCCAGATCACGCGCCCAGAGCAGCGCATTAACGATGCCGGTTTCGTCCTCGATGGTGATGAACACGGCATTGCCCTTGCCGGGGCGCTGGCGGGTCAGGACGACACCGGCGACGCGGACCGCGCGGCCATCGGGCAGCGCATTGGCCTGGGCACAACTGCACACCCCTTCCCGATCGAGCGCCGCGCGCAGGAATTGCACGGGGTGCCCTTTCAGTGACAATCGCGCGGTCTGGTAATCGGCCACGACCTCTTCCGACAAAGGCATCGCGGGCAGGTTCGCGTCGGGCTCTACCGCCAGTTCCGGGGCATCGAGCGCCGCAAACAGGGGCAACTGCCCGGGTGGCATCCGGCGCACGTCCCACCCGGCGCTGCGACGGTTCTGCCCAAGCGAGCCAAAGGCATCGGCATCGGCCAGCAGGCCCAGCGCGCGCGGCGGCAGTCCGGTGCGGGTCAGATCCTCTATCCGCATGAAGCGCCCTTTGCCGCGCGCCTCGGCCAGCGTCTCGGCCCATTCCTTGCGAAATCCGTCGATCCGCGACAGGCCAAGCCGCAGGGCGTGCGCACCCGCCTCCGTCCGTTCAATGCTGCTGTCCCACGTGCTGGCGTTCACATCGACCGCGCGCACCTCCACCCCATGCTTGCGCGCGTCCTGGACCAGTTGCGCCGGGGCGTAGAAACCCATCGGCTGGCTGTTGAGCAAGGCGCAGGTGAACACCGCCGGATGACGGCATTTCAGCCATGACGAGACATAGGCCAGCCAGCCGAATGCCTGGGCATGGCTTTCGGGAAAGCCGTATTCGCCAAAGCCCTTGATCTGTTCGAAGCAGCGCTCGGCGAAATCCCGGTTGTAGCCACGCGCAGTCATGCCTTCGATCATCTGCTGCTGGTAATGGTGGATCGTGCCGTGATTGCGGAACGTCGCCATTGCCCGGCGCAATCCGTCGGCCTGGGCGGGGGTAAAACCGGCGGCGGCGATGGCGAGCTTCATCGCCTGTTCCTGAAACAGCGGAATCCCCAGCGTCTTTCCCAGCACATCACGCAGTTCATCCGGATCGTGCGGCGGCGCTGGCGAAAGACAGTCCACTGCCTCCTCCCCATTGCGACGACGCAGATAGGGGTGGACCATGCCGCCCTGGATCGGGCCGGGACGGACGATCGCGACCTGGATAACCAGATCATAGAGGCAGGCGGGCCTCATCCGTGGCAGCATCGCGATCTGCGCCCGGCTCTCGACCTGGAAAGTGCCGATGCTGTCACCCTGCCCAAGCATCCGGTAAACCGCCGGGTCCTCCACCGGGACGTTCCTGAGCGCATGATCGCCCAGCCCCTGTTCGCGCAGCAGATCGAAGCTCTTGCGGATGCAGGTCAGCATGCCGAGCGCCAGTACGTCGACCTTCATCAGGCCGAGCGCGTCGATATCGTCCTTGTCCCATTCGATGAAAGTCCGGTCGGGCATCGCGGCGTTATGAATCGGCACCAGTTCATCAAGCCGCCCCTCGGTCAGCACGAAACCGCCGACGTGCTGTGACAGGTGGCGGGGAAAATCGAGCAGGCGATCGACCAGCGCCTTTAACCGTGCGATTTCCGGGTTGGCGATGTCGAACCCTGCTTCGGCCATCCGGCTTTCGGGCACGTCATCGCCCCAGTGCCCCCAGATGGTCGAAGCCAGCCGCGCCGTCACATCCTCGGTCAGACCCAGCGCCTTGCCCACTTCGCGCAAGGTGCTGCGCGGACGGTAATGGATCACGGTGGCGGCGATGCCCGCCCGCTCGCGGCCATAGCGGGCATAGATATACTGCATGATCTCCTCGCGCCGCTCATGCTCGAAATCGACATCGATATCGGGCGGCTCATCACGCTCCTCTGACAGAAAGCGAGAGAACAGCAGCCGCTCGCGCACCGGATCGATCGGCGTGATGCCAAGGAAATAACAGACCAGCGAATTGGCCGCGCTGCCCCGTCCCTGGCACAGGATCGGCGGATCGAGGCTGCCGGCATGGCGCACGATGTCATGGACCGTCAGGAAGTAGAACGCATAGTTGCGGCGGCGGATCAGGGTGAACTCCTCATCCAGCACGGCCTCATAGGTCTGCGGCAATCCATCAGGGAAATAGGTGCGCCCGCCTTCGCGCACGAGATGTTCGAGCCATGCCTGCGGTTCCCACCCCGGGGGCACCGGTTCGTGCGGATATTCATAGCGCAGGTCGTCGAGCGTAAAGGCGATGCGCGACAGCAGTTCGCCCGTCGCCTCGATCGCTTGCGGACACCCGGCGAACAGACGCGCCATTTCGACGGGTGGTTTCAGATGGCGTTCGGCATTGGCGTTCAAGCGGCGGCCGGCGGCATGGATCGTCGTCCCCTCGCGAATGCAGGTCAGCACATCGTGCAACTGGCGGCAGTCAGGCCGCGCGTAGAGCGCATCGTTGGTGGCAATCAGCGGCACGCCGACCTGTTCCGCCAGCGCCCGGGCCTGGGCCAGCCGCCGCGCATCGGCGCCGCTGCGGTGCATGGTTGCGGCAAGCCAGACCGCGCCTGGTCGCGCCTCTGCAAGGCTGTCCAGCACCGTTCGATTGTGCCCCGTGACGATCAGCAGCAGATCCTCGGCATGGTCGAGCAAATCGGGCAAGCGCAGGATGCAGTCACCCTTGTCGGCGCGACGGTTGCCCAGTGTCAGCAGGCGGGTCAGCCTGCCCCAGCCGTGACGGGTGGCGGGATAGGCGATGATGTCCGGCGTATCGTCGGCAAAAACCAGCCGCGCGCCGACGGCGAGGCGCAAGCCACTCGCCGCCCCACCCAGATCGCGCCAGGCGATGTGAGCGCGGACCACCCCCGCCACCGTGTTGCGATCGGCGATGCCGATCCCCGCCATGCCCAGCGCATGAGCGGCATGGACCATCTCCGCCGGGTGGGAGGCACCG
>JAFEEP010000418.1 GCA_018241045.1 Pseudomonadota bacterium
AGGGGAGCCTCGTCGCGCCGCTGCTGCGCCAGCTGCGCGAGGCGCTGGAGCGCGAGAGCCGCGGGAGCCGCCTTGCCGCCGGGTTCATGCTGCGCCGGGCGCGCGGGCAGACCAGCCTCGTCGTGCCGCAGGGGCGCGTCACCGGGGCCAGTGGGGCGACCCTGCTCGCGCTCTCGCGTCTGCATTATGCCAGCGGCGAGGGCACCCCGCGGCTGGCCGGCAACTTCTCCACCGGCGGGCCGGGCCTGCCGCGGATCGAAGCGCGGATGGAGCAGGGCGCGCGCGGCGCGACCGTGGTGCGCATGGCCATGGCCGAATACCGTGCCGGCGATTCGCGGATCGCCCTGCCGCAGCTGACCATCGCCCAGGGGCCGCGCGGCGATCTGCGGCTTGCGGGGCTGGCCGAGGCGAGCGGGCCGCTGCCGGGCGGGCGGGCGGAGCGCCTTGTCCTGCCGCTGACGGGCAGCCTGAGCGCCAGTGGCGCGCTGGCGCTGTGGCCGGGCTGCACGACCGTGCGGTTCGACCGGCTGGCCTATGCCAACCTCGTGCTCGATGGGCAGGCGCTGCGGCTCTGTCCGGGGCCGGGCGGGGCGGTCGTGCGCAGCGACGCGCGCGGCACGCGCCTTGCCGTCGGCGCCCCCGCGCTCGATCTGGCCGGGCGGTTGGGCGAGACGCCGGTGCGCATCGCCAGCGGGCCGATCGGCTTTGCCAATCCGGGCGGGCTCTACGCCCGTGCGCTCAAGGTCAGCCTCGGGCCGGGCGAGGGGGCGACCCATGTTACCCTGTCCGACCTCAGGGCGGTGGTGGGCCGCGAGATTGCCGGCACCTTTGCGGGCACCGACCTGCGGATCGGCGCCGTGCCGCTCGATATCGTCGATGCCGGGGGCAACTGGCGGCTCGCGGGTGGGGTGCTGGATGTCGACGGGGCGACCTTCCGCCTCGAGGATCGCGCCCAGGTCGATCGCTTCGAGCCGCTGCGGGCTGGGAGCGGGCAGCTTTCCTTGCGCAATAATCGCATTGTTGCCAGAACCTTGCTGCAGGAACCGGAGAGCGGGCGCGAAGTGGCGCGGATCTCGCTTGAGCATGATCTGGCCACGGCGCGCGGCCATGCCGATCTTGCCGTTCCCGGCATCGTGTTCGATGACCGGCTGCGCCCGGACATGCTCACCCATGCCCTGCTTGGCGTGATCGCCAACACCCGCGGCACGGTGAAGGGCCACGGCGAGATCGCCTGGGATGGCGACCGCGTGCGCAGCTCGGGCAAGTTCGGCACCGATTCGCTCGATTTCGCGGCCGCCTTCGGGCCGGCCACCGGCGCTTCGGGCACGATCGAGTTCACCGATCTCGTCAACTTCGTCTCCAGGCCCCACCAGCGCCTGCGCATTGCCGCGATGAATCCGGGCATTGCGGTGACCGACGGCGAGGTGCTGTTCCAGCTCAAGCCGGGATCGGTCCTTGCGGTCGAGAGCGGGACCTGGCCGCTGCTGGGCGGGCGGCTGTTCCTGCGCCCGGTCGACTTGCGGCTCGGCGTGGCCGAGAGCCGCCGCTACCAGCTCGACATCGAAGGCCTCGATGCCGCGCGGTTCGTGGCCCAGATGGACCTGGCCAACCTGTCCGCCACGGGCACCTTCGACGGCACCCTGCCGCTGGTGTTCGACGAGAACGGCGGGCGGATCGAGGGCGGGGTGCTCACCTCGCGCGCGCCGGGGGGCAACCTCGCCTATATCGGCGCGCTGACCTACAAGGACCTCTCGCCGATCGCCAACTTCGCCTTCGATGCGCTGAAATCGCTCGATTACCGGCAGATGCGCCTCGCCATGGACGGCGCGCTGGAAGGCGACATCGTCACCCGCGTGCTGTTCGACGGGGTGAAGCAGGGCAACGGGGCGAAGCGCAATTTCATCACCCAGCGCTTCGCCAGGCTGCCGCTGCAGTTCAACGTCAACGTGCGCGCGCCGTTCTACCAACTGATCACCTCGTTCAAGGCGATGTACGATCCGGCCTACATCAAGGACCCGCGCACGCTGGGCCTGCTCGACGCGCGCGGGCGGCGGATCGTGCGGCCACCGGCGGCTGGCGGAACGCCGCCTGTATCCCCCATTCAGTCTTCAGACAGCGAGAATAAGCGATGAACCGTGGCGAATTGACCGATCGGCTTCCGGTTGCGACAACCCGGCCCATGGTGGGACGGTGCAGCCGGGACAGGAACGGACGGCTCAGGCGGGTGCTTGGCGCTGCGGTGCTGGTGGCCGGTTCGGCGGGATTGGCAGGGTGCATTTCGGTGAATGCGCCCGACAAGCCGATCGTGATCGAGCTGAACATCAACATCAAACAGGAAGTGCTCTATCGCCTGGCCGACGATGCCGGAAAGACGATCGACCAGAATTCGGGGATTTTCTGATGCGTAGAGCCTTCGTTCCCAACCGTCTGATCCCGACCCGCCTGCTGCTTGCCGCCGCGCTTGGCCTGGCGGTGACCGCCGCGCCGGTGCTGGCCCAGCGCGATCCCGCCTATGCCGCCGCCCGCGCGAGCGGGAAGGTGGGCGAGAAGATGGACGGCTATCTTGGCATCGTCGGCCCGGCCACGGGCGAGCTCAAGGCGATGGTCGATGACATCAACATCAAGCGCAAGGCGGTCTATGCCCAGCAGGCCCAGGCCCAGCACGCCACGGTCGAGGAATATGCGCTGACCGCCGGTTGCCTCGCGATTGCCCGCACCGTTCCTGGGGAGAAGTACCAGACGCCCGACGGCTCCTGGGCCACCCGGACCTCGGCGCCCCCGCAGCGTGATTCGCGCTGCCCGTAAGGGGCTGTCGTTCGCAGCCGGTCTCATGAGCCCGCCGATCCCCGTCGGCGGGCTTTTCAATACCTGTGCGTGGCGGTTGCGCCGGCGGCCAAGCGGGGGTCCGCGCGGTTGACTCGAATTAACCGCCCGCCTAAGGGGGCGGCGCCTCCGGCGGGTAGGGGGAGTTCAGGCCGTGAATTTCACGAAGGATCTGGCATGAACGACCAACCGTCCGCACCGGAACCCGGCGATGATGCGCGCATCGAAGCGCTCGAGCAACGGCTGAAAGCCGCGCGCGAGCGGGAAGAAGGGCGCAACAGGTCGAGCGCGGGCGCGGAAACCGATGCGAATTATCGCATGGGCAACCGGGTTCTCGCGGAACTGATCGGCGGGATTGGTGGCGGTGCGTTCATCGGCTGGGTCATCGACCATTTTGCCGGAACCTCGCCCGCAGGTCTGCTGGTGGTGATGGCCCTCGGGGTTATCGTCGCCTTCAGGAGCATCATACGGATCGCAAGTCAGCGTCCCGACTGAACCCTCGCTCCGGCGGTCAACGCCGAGGGGGGATCCAGCAGGGGCGCTGTCGCGCAAGACAGGTTAGGCAAGAGGCGTAGTCGTGGCAGCCGAACAGGGCACAGTCGACCCGATGCACCAGTTCACGATCGAGCCGATGTTCGGCACCGATCACTGGGAAATCGCAGGGTACAGCATTCCCTTCACCAACTCGGCGTTGTGGATGGCGATCGCGACGATCGTGCTGGTGATCTTCGTCGCCGGCGGCGCGAAGCGGGCCGTGGTGCCCGGTCGTTGGCAGATGGCGGTGGAAAGCTTCACCGGCTTCGTCGACAACCTGCTGAGCGCGAGCATCGGCGAGAACGGGCGCAAGTATCTGCCCTATGTGTTCTCGCTGTTCATGTTCATCCTGTTCACCAACATGCTCGGCCTCCTGCCGCTGGC
>JAFEEP010000419.1 GCA_018241045.1 Pseudomonadota bacterium
TCGGTCGTCATGAGCACCAATCTGATCGATCGCGTCCGCCGCCTGGTCAACGATGGCGGTATGTCGCGTGCCGGGCTTGCCCGCGCCGCCGGCCTTCACGCCAATACCCTGCGCGACTGCACCGACGAGGGCTGGAACCCCACCGCCGAAACGCTGCGCAAGCTCGAAGCCTTCCTGTGGGACAGCGACGAAAGCCCGGTCCTCGTGCCCATCGAGGAGATCATCGAGGAAGCCCGCAACGGCCGGATGTTCATACTCGTCGATGACGAAGACCGCGAGAACGAGGGCGATCTGGTCATCCCGGCGCAGATGGCGACGCCCGATGCGATCAACTTCATGGCCACGCATGGCCGCGGCCTGGTGTGCCTGACCCTGACGCGCGATCGGACCGAGCACCTTGGCCTTGAGTTGATGAGCCGCAACAACGGCACTCGCCACGAAACCGCCTTCACCGTCTCGATCGAGGCGCGCGAGGGGGTGACCACGGGAATCTCCGCAGGTGACCGCGCCCGCACCGTCTCGGTGGCGATCGACGCCAGCAAGGGGCGGCAGGACATCGTCACCCCCGGCCATGTCTTTCCGCTCATCGCCCGCGATGGCGGGGTGCTGGTGCGCGCCGGTCACACCGAGGCTTCGGTCGATATTGCCCGGCTGGCTGGACTCAACCCCTCGGGCGTGATCTGCGAGATCATGAACGAGGACGGCACCATGGCGCGGATGAGCGATCTGGTGCCCTTCGCGCGCCGCCACGGCCTCAAGATGGGGACGATCCGCGACCTGATCGAATACCGCCGCAAGTATGACCACTTGGTCGAATGTATCGGCGAAGCGCCGTTCACGTCAGACTATGGCGGCGAATGGATTGCCAAGTCGTTCCGCAACAAGACCGACGCCACGATTAACATCGTCCTGCAAAAGGGTCAGGTAGTGCCGGGCGAGCCGACCTTGGTGCGGATGCACAGCATCTCGATCTACTCCGACGTACTAGGCCAGCCTGGTCCGCGCAAACGCGTGCTGCAGCGCGCGATGGACGAGGTCGGACGCGTTGGCGCCGGGGTGATCGTATTGTTGATGCCCAGCTCGCCTGAACAGCTCAACGCCGAAGTCGCCCGCGCTCCCCTGCCGGACATGGATTTTCGCGCCTATGGCATCGGCGCGCAGATCCTTTCTGACCTTGGCATCCACGACATGATCCTGCTCACCAATTCGCACCGCAACATCGTCGCGATCGAAGGCTACGGCCTCAACATCGTCGGCGAACGCCCGATCCCGGAGGCTTGAACCTTGGCCGATTTCCTTATCGTCGAAGCCCGTTTCTATGACCACCTCAACGATATGCTGGTCGAGGGCGCGCGCGCAGCCCTCAAGGCCGCGGGGCACAAGGTCGATGTGATCACCGTACCCGGCGCGCTGGAGATCCCGGGCGCGATCGCATTGGCCGAACAGGCACAGCGTTATGACGGTTTCGTCGCAATCGGCGTGGTGATCCGCGGCGAAACCTATCATTTCGAGATCGTCGCGGGAGAATCGGCGCGCGGAATCATGGCCCTGACCATGGACGGCATCGCGATCGGCAACGGCATCCTGACGGTCGAGAACGAGGACCAGGCGCTGGTCCGCGCCGACCCCGCGCAAAAGGACAAGGGCGGCGAAGCAGCAAAGGCCGCCATGGCACTGCTTTCGCTGCGCGAGGCCTACGCCTGAGCGACCGCGTGCGATGGAGCAACTCGCCGCGCTGCTGATGGTCGCATCGGGCGCGGCCCATGCGGTGGTCAACGCGATCCTCAAGTCCGGCGGCGACAAGATGTCGAGCCGAGCGCTGATCGACGGGTCGAGCGCGCTACTGGTGCTGCCGCTCGCCTTCCTGATCCCCTTGCCACACGGCGCCTGGACCTGGCTGTTCGCATCGTTCGCGGTCCACCTCGCTTACCTGATCGCGGTGATCAATGCCTTCGAGAGCGCGGACATGAGCGCGGTCTATCCGGTGATGCGCGGCACCGCCCCAGTGCTGGCCGCGCTGGTATCGGTACTCTGGCTCGGCGATCCGATCACGCCCCACGTCGCCCTGGGCATCACGCTGGTCAGCGCCGGGACGGCGCTCGTCGCGTGGTGGAACGCGCCTGATCGCCGCGCGCTGGCCTGGGCCCTGGCCACCGGCGCAACCATCGCAGCCTATACCGTGATCGACGCCCGCGGAGTCCGCGCGGCGCCATCGGCGATCAGCTATATCGTCTGGGTCTTCCTATTCCTCGGCTTCGGCATTGGCGCCCTGTTTGCACTGTGGCGCGGCCCGCGCTTCCTGACGGCGGCGCGCAGCCAGTGGCGGCCCGGCCTTGCCGCCGGGGCGCTGTCGATCGTCACCTATGGGCTGGCGCTGTGGGCCTATCGCCTCGGGGACGTGCCCCGGCTGGCGGCGCTGCGCGAAACCTCGATCGTTTTCGGCGTGGCAATCGCATTGTTCGCGCTGAAGGAAACGGTGAGCAAGGCGCGTCTGGGCGGCGCAGCACTGATCGCGCTTGGCGCGGCGGTACTGATCGCGCGTTCCTGAGCGCGGGGCCCCATACCGGAAATCAGCAATATCCCGTTCAGCAATTTGAGTGCACAAGTGCACAATTGATAACAGGGAGCGGGATTCATGAAACTTTATGTCGTGGCGACCTTGGCCGCATCCGCATTGGGCGCAAGCGGCGCGCAGGCGGCCTCATCGGACTACCTCCTCGAAATCGACGGCATCAAGGGCGAAAGCGTGGCTCCGGCTGCGGTCGAAAGCTGGTCATTCGGCGTGTGCGATACCGGCCAATGCTCCGGCACTGCGCAGCGCACGATCGTCACCTCGCGTGAGGCGGGTAGCGGAATGGCCTCGGGCAAGGCGGCCTATGACAAGTGCTGCATCCCCACCGCCTCCCAGAATTCGCAATCGCTGCGTGAATCGCCGAGCAAATCCTCATTGGGACGGGGTCAGAAGCCACCCAGCACCGGCTGGGACCTTGGCACGCTGAAGGGTGCGCGGACTACCGCTGGCGGTGCCAATGTCGTCGCAGGTGATCTCGACGGGGATGGCCGCGCCGATCTCGCCTTCGCTGCCAACCAGCCCGACATCACCGATCTGACCCTGACTTTCCACAAGATTCCGGTCGAATACCAAGCCGCCTGCAGTCGTCAGCACATCGCCAGGGCAGTCCTGCGCGGTGCATCGGACAGCTTCGAACTGACCGACGTCATGGTTACCTGCGCGCAGCCCTCTGCCACCAA